>CALDHV010000207.1 GCA_937902305.1 uncultured Clostridia bacterium | reverse complement strand
TCGGCTTGCAGGATCCGCGCCGACCGGGCGGGTCGTTCATCTTCCTCGGGCCGACCGGCGTCGGCAAGACCGAGCTGTGCAAGGCGCTCGCCGAGGCGCTTTTTGGTGACGAAAAGGCGATGATCCGGCTGGATATGTCGGAATATATGGAAAAACACGCGGTCGCCCGGCTGATCGGCTCGCCGCCCGGCTATGTCGGGTACGAGGATGGCGGACAGCTTACAACGGCGGTGCGCCGTCGCCCGTATACGGTGGTGCTGTTCGACGAGATCGAAAAGGCGCACCCCGACCTGTGGAACCTGCTGCTGCAGGTGCTGGAGGAGGGCGAGCTGACCGACAGCAAGGGACGGCGGGTGGATTTTCGCCACACGCTGGTCATTATGACCTCCAATGTCGGCGCGCGGCAGATCGCCGGAGAAAAACGGCTCGGCTTTGCCGCCAATCCAGTGTGGGAGCCGGATCAGCTACGCCATGCGGCGATGGGGGAACTGAAAAAGCTGTTCCGTCCGGAGTTTCTCAACCGGGTGGATGAGATCGTGGTGTTCCGCCCTCTGACCCCGGAACAGGTGGAGCAGATCGCCGTGCGGATGCTGTCAAAGCTCCGGGATCGCCTGAAAGAGCAGGAGCTGGAGGCGGTCATTGAGCCGGAGGTGGCGGTGCGGCTTGCCGAGGCGGGGTATGACCCGCAATACGGGGCGCGTCCGTTGCGCCGTGCGTTGCAGGCGCAGGTGGAGGATGTGCTGGCACAGCAGCTTTTGGACGGCATCTATCCGCGCGGCAGTACGGTGCATATCGCCGTGCGGGACGGCAACATCGTATGCGAAAGGGGCGACCACACAGATGTGTGATCGCCCTCAGTCTGTCAATAAAGACCCCGACCGTCAAAAGCGAAAAACACATTGCCGTTTCAAGCCAAAAAAGCCTTGCGGCGCAAGGGCTTTGACTTCCGGCGTCAACCGCCCCTCTCGATGTATCGGCATACACCTTCGGGGGCGGTTTCCTTGTCTCGGCGCCTTTCTTGACAGCCTTTCAGCGTGTCAAAAGGCTTTTTTTGACACGCTGAAAGGGCGACCACACAGATGTGTGATCGCCCTTTGTACTTGCTTATGAAAATCAGTTGCAGATGGTGCGCTCGGTGTCCTTGTCGAACAGGTGGATCTTGGTATTCTCGATCGCCACCTCGACCTCGTCGCCCGGGTGAGCGGTAGAGGTCGGCTCGACGCGCGCGGTGAAGTTGAAGCCCTCGACGTTGAAATACAGGAACGTCTCGGCACCCATCAGCTCAGTGACCTCCACCTTGGCGTTGACCTTGCAGTCGGCAAACTCCTCGAGCAGACGGGGCTCGTCGTGGACATCCTCGGGACGGATACCCATAATGACCTCTTTGCCGACATACTCGTCCAGACCCTTGCCCTCGACCTTTTCCGCCGGGAGCGGGATCTGATACTTGATACCGCGGCGGGTTTTGGTATCCTCGGAGCCGAACTCTACGAAGAACTGATCGCCCTTCTTGACGATGACCGACTCGATGAAGTTCATCTGCGGGCTACCGATAAATCCGGCAACGAACATATTGCAGGGCAGATCATACAGATGCTGAGGCGTATCGACCTGCTGGATAACGCCGTCCTTCATAACGACGATGCGGTCAGCCATAGTCATAGCCTCGGTCTGGTCGTGGGTAACGTAGATGAAGGTGGTACCCAGATTCTGGTGGAGCTTGGACAGCTCGGTACGCATCTGCGCACGGAGCTTAGCATCCAGGTTGGACAACGGCTCGTCCAGCAGGAAGACCTTCGGCTCGCGGACGATAGCACGACCCAACGCAACACGCTGACGCTGACCGCCGGACAAAGCCTTCGGCTTGCGGTCGAGCAGGTGCTCGATGTCGAGGATGCGGGCGGCCTCCTCGACGCGGCGCTTGATCTCATCCTTCGGGGTCTTGCGCAGCTTCAGACCGAACGCCATATTGTCGAAAACGGTCATATGCGGATACAGAGCGTAGTTCTGGAACACCATCGCGATGTCGCGATCCTTCGGCGCCACATCGTTGACCAGACGGTCGCCGATATAAAGCTCACCGTCGGTGATCTCTTCCAGACCGGCGATCATACGCAGAGTGGTGGATTTACCACAGCCGGAAGGGCCGACCATGATCACGAACTCTTTGTCCTTGATTTCCAGATTGAAGTCGGAAACCGCGAGAACGCCGCCGGGGTATTTCTTGAAAATGTGCTTGAGTGATAAGCTTGCCATAAAATAACCTCCAACCAATATTAGGTTTTCCCCCTGACAGGGAAAATCAATTTTTGCCTTATTACTATACCATTCTTTCTTCAGAATAGCCATACCTAAAATACACAAACTTTTGCGTGGATAATTATGTAATTTTTATAGACAGGGACGAGGATGACAATTATTCACCGTTTTTTTCGTTCAATATGTTCAACTTTTCGGCCTCGGTCAGGGGACGACATTCTCCCTCGGCGAGTGCTTCGTCGAGCGGCAGACCGCCCATGGCGATGCGCTTGAGCCACACGACGCGCCGCCCGACCGCCAGAAACATTCGCTTGATCTGGTGAAACTTGCCCTCCTCGATGACCACCTCGACGAGCGGCTGTTTGCCGTCCTCGATGAGCCGCAGACCTGCGGGCAGGCATTTTGTTCCGTCCGCCAGCGTCGGGCCGGCGCGGAATGCCGCCGCCATCTCCTCGGTGTAAGCACCGTCCAGCACGGCGCGATAGGTTTTCGGTATGTGCCGGCGCGGGGAAAGGATCTCGTGCGCGAACGCCCCGTCGTCGGTGATGAGCACCATCCCGTGAGTATCCTTGTCCAGTCGTCCGGCGGGGAAAAGACCGCGCCGACGGTATTCCGGCGGCAACAGATCCACCACCGTCCGCACTTTCGGGTCGCGTGAAACGCACAGGATGCCGGCGGGCTTATTGAGCATATAGTAGACATGTTTCTCATAGCTGAGTGGCTTGCCGTCCACGGCGACGAGCGCCTCGGTCGGCACCTTGTCCGCCGGCCGGCGGCAGGGCTTGCCGTCCACCGTGACCCGTCCGGCGCGGATGCGCTGTACGGCCTCGCGGCGGGAAAGCCCGCTCTGCGACGAGACTAGCTTATCCAGTCGCTCGGTCATGATGCGTCACCGAAATACACGCCGTACCAGACGAGGAACATATACACCGTCCATATCTTCCGGCTGTTATCCTTTTTGCCGCGGTAGTGCTCGTCCAGCAGGCGGACAAGCTCCTCGGTGCGGAAATACTGCCGCGCGGCGGCGGACTCGAACGCCTCCTTGACCACGGTATAGTATTTTTCCTCCCGGAGCCACACCCGAATGGGCACCGGGAAGCCGAGCTTCGGCTTGGAGGCGGCGGAATGGGGGATGTGCCGCTCGGCGGCGAGCCGCATGGCGTATTTGGTCGTGCCGGCGGCGATGCGGTGCTTGACCGGGACGCGGGCGGCGACCTCAAATACCTTTTTATCAAGGAACGGCACCCGCAGTTCGAGCGAATGTGCCATACTCATCCGATCGGCTTTAAGCAGAATGTCGCCGACCATCCAGCGGTTGATGTCGAGATATTGCATCCGGGTGACATCGTCCTGCCCGGCGCACCGTGCATAGTATTCCTTGGTATAGTCCGCCGGGTCGGTTGCGGGAATATCCCGCAATAACCGGGCTTTTTCTTTCTTCGTGAACATATTGGCGTTGCCGATGAATCGCTCCTCCAGCGTTTTCGACCCACGGAGGATGAAGGACTTGCCCTTGAACGCAAACGGCACCGCGCCGACGATGCCGGCGACGGCTTTGCGCAAAAAGCGCGGCAGCTTTTGATACCCGCGCAGGGAATACGGCTCGTGGTAGATACGATAGCCGCCGAACAGCTCGTCCGCGCCCTCACCGGACAGCACCACCTTGACCTGCTCCGCCGCCAGCTTGGACACGAAATACAGCGCGACGCAGGCAGGGTCGGCGAGCGGCTGGTCGAGATAATACTGCACCTGCGGCAGAGCGTCCCAATATTCCTCCTTGCCGATGATGTGGACATAGTGGTCGATGCCGACCTCCTTCGCCAGCTCGGCGGCGTAGTTGCTTTCGTTATAGTGCTGACCGTTATCGAAGCCGACGGTGAACGCCTTTTGCCCGCCGAAATAGGACGCGACAAAGCTCGAATCCACGCCGCTCGACAGGAAACAGCCCACCTCCACGTCGCTGATGCGGTGTGCCGCGACCGAATCGGTGAACGCTTCGTCGATGGCGTCGACCGCCTCATCGAGGGTCATGTTTTCGTCCGGGGCAAAGGTCGGCTCCCAGTACCGCTCGACGGTGATCTCGCCGTCCTTATACAGCAGATAATGCGCCGGCGGCAGGCAAACGATGCCTTTGAAGAAGGTCTCGGTCGGCACAGAATACTGGAACGACAAATACTTGTCCAGCGCGGCGGGGTTGAACTCCTTGGGCACATCGGGATGCGCAAGCAGGGACTTGATCTCACTGCCGAATACGATGCGCCCGTCCACCAGGCGGGTGTAGTGCATCGGCTTGATGCCGAAATAGTCCCGCGCGATGAACAGCGTCCTGTCGGCGGTATTCCAGATGGCAAAGGCAAACATCCCGCGCAGCTTCGGCAACAGCGCCGTGCCCCACTCCTCATAGCCGTGGAGCAGGGTCTCGCCGTCGCCGGCGGTGGCAAAAGTGTGCCCGGCGGCGATCAGCTCCTGCCGCAGCTCACGGTAGTTGTAGATCTCACCGTTGAACATCAGCACTAAGCTCTTATCTTCATTATATAATGGCTGCTGTGCCGCCTCGAGGTCGATGATGCTCAACCGCCGAAAGCCCATCGCCAGCGTATCGCCGAGATAGTAGCCGTCGGCATCGGGGCCGCGGTGGGTGATCTTTTCGGTCATTTGCCGCAGGTATGTTTCCCGGTCGATCAGCTCGCCGGAAAAGCCGCAAAATCCGCACATACTGGTTTATCTCCTTTATACATTCATTCTTCGCATAACGCGGCAGTCGGTCGGCATCACGGGATCCTCGATCAGCACGGCGCCGTAATCGTCCGCGATGATCTGTCCGGCGCGCGGGTTTTTGACCGACAGCACCGTTCCCCGGATCGTGGCGTTGACCTCGGAGCATTCAAAGCTGAGGTCGGTGTCCTCCATCGTGCAGTCGATCAGCGTCAGCCGGTCGCAGTAGCACAGCGGCTGGGTGCCGCGGATGCGGCATCGCTCGAGGGTCAGCCCCTCGGAATACCAGCCGAGGTATTCCCCGCTCACCACACTGTCCCGTACGGTGACATTTTTGCTGTGCCAGAAAGCGTCCTTGGTGTCCAGCACCGCGTCTTCGATGATGAGGTCGGCGGTATACTGGAAGGAGTATTTGCCGCTCATCGTCAGGCGGCGTATCGTGCCCGCCCGGGTGCCGAACAGCGCGTATTCGGAATGGAGCGTGCAGTCGTCCATCGTGATACCGCGGCATCGCCAGCCGAACTCCGGCGAGCGTAGGATGCAATCGGTCAGCGCGATGCGCTCACATTCTCGCACCGCCTTGACCGCGTCCGCCGTACAGCCGGATAGAGTCGCATCGGTGCAATACCACAGCGGCGCGCGGGCGGTGTCCTCCAGCACCGTGTCGGAGACCCGCAGACCGCGGGCGTGCCACAGCGGATAGCGCAGGGAAAACCGGCAGGAGCGCACCGTGAGGTCGCGGCACTCCTTGAGCGCCGACTCGCCGTCGGCAGCACCGGCAAAAACGCAGTTTTCCACCGTTTCACCTTGCAGGTGATACAGTGCTCGTTCGCCGTCAAAGGTCTGATCGTGTATCGTATGGATCATCTCACTATTTGACGGCTTGCACCGTCATCGTATTGTCGCCCGGTCGCGGGGACGTCGCGCCGTCTCCGAGGATCGTCGCAAACAGCATATCCGCAAACAGCGTGTGCATTTCCCGCGTCGGGTGATTGATGTGATTGGCGAGCAGGGCGGTGGTGTCCTCGCCGTTATTTGCCCGCCGTTTCCATTCCGCGTAGCAGTCGCAGACGGTCACGCCGTCCTGCCGCGCTTCCACGACGGCGGCATTCATATAGGTGTCCATCCGCCCGCCGTTCTGATAGTCCGCCGTTACGGCGGCATATTGCAGATAGCAGGGCTGAGTGCGATCGTCCACGCGGGTGTTGAGCATATTCGGGGTCATGAAAATGACCTGCGCGCCGCTTTCCCGGCAACGGCAAAATATCTCCCGCAGGGCGGCAAGATAGGTGTCGAGCGGGTCGTTGATGTCGTTGAGCCCGAAGCAGACGATGACGAGATCGGGGTGATGGCACAGCACATCCCGGTCGATGCGGGAAACGCTGAGGGCGGCATTGATGCCGCCGATGCCGGCGTTGATGACGTTGATCGGCACATAGTCGCGCACGGCGGACAGCTTGCGCGCAAGCTGTCGCCAGTAAACGTTCTCATAGTCGAGGTTGTCTTTTTCAAATGCGCCGTGGGTGACGCTGTCTCCGAAGGCTACGATGGTGATCGGCCCGTTCTGTATCAGCCCGTCCTTGTCCATATTGAGTTTTTCCGCAACGGTCATCGCTATACTCCTTACTTTCCCGTCAGTTTTTTCACCGTCGGCTCGATCGCTTCAAAGAAACGGTCGGCGATCAACTGCATACCGAGATCGCTCGGGTGATTGAACAGCCCGTGCGCCTCCTCGCTGGTGTTAATATCGTCGATGGAAATGTACGCGTCGCCGCACTCCAGCGCGACGGCTTTTTTTGCCTCATCCAGCTTCGGGCGAATGTAGAAGCCCTGCGAATGGAACACCGCCGCGTGTCCGTTGCACGTCATATCGCGGGTTGCACGGTAGATGTTCTTAAACAGCGCGACCTGGTCGGGATAGTCGTCGCATTGCTCCTTCGGGACATTGGCGCCGAAAAACATAATGACGATGTCGGCGTGGAAATCCGCGGCTTCGCGGTAATTATCCAGCACCTCGGGGTGGTCATAATTGCGCTCCAGCCCCGCGACCTGGCAAATGCTGAATGCCGCGTTCGGGTCGTACTGACGCACCTTTTGCATCACGAGATGCACATAGTCGTGGTCAATATCCGATGCCGCCATACCGCAATTCTTGTTCCAGCCGACCTCCGGCTTGGGCCCGTGGCGGGTGATGGAATTGCCGACAAACAGCACGCGGATGCCGGTGTTATCGTACATAAAGATGTCCTGTGCGTTTTGATTGGTGGCGGGAATGATGTTTTCTTGAAAATCTTTCATAGTGTAAGCCTCCACAAATATAAGTACTCTCACTATACCATATCTTGCTTGATAGCACAAGATTTTTGCTTGCATTTTTCAATGTGAAATAAAAATAATGGCGTTTTTGGTCATTTTTTTGCTTTTTTGACAAGAAACATACAGCTTTTTCGTGCAACTTTTTCGAAAAAAACAAAAAATTGGGTATTGCATAATTGAAAAACATCTGCTATAATAGCACCGTACAAATGGATATCTGCCACTATGGCATCCATTTGGCAGATATCCGGGCCGGCCGTTATGCTCCGACCCGATCAAACAAAACAGCATAACGAATTATGCGTAATTTTTAAGGAGGAACAGTAGTATGAAAAAGAATCATGTGTGGCAACTGATGGTGGCTTCCTTGGCGATCATCGCGTTGCTGGCGGTTGTGTCCGTCAACGTTTTCGCGGGTTCGGCCACGCCGAACGCCTCTGTGACGGTCGATAAGACCTCTGCCAAGGTCGGCGATAATATCGTTTTGACTTTGAGCAACAAGGCGATGACGATTTCGTCCTTTGGTGCCGGAATTGAGTTTGATACGACCGCGCTCGAGCTCGTCACCCTGACCGGTAATCCGGATGTGTCTGATGACTCTTATCAGTGGTTTGGTATTGTCAAGGCAGCCGGTCCCGCAATGACCAAGTATGTTGAGGCGACCATGCAGACGATCGCCGGCGCAAACAAGGACGGCACCTTGGGTATGGCTGTCGCTGGCTCGGGCGATGTTGCTTATGCTGCTTCTACCATTTACACCGCTACCTTTAAGGTGTTGAAGGCCGGCACGATCACCATTCTGCCTTTCGAGGATTCCGCCGGTGCTGATGGCTTCAAGTCTGAACAGAATCCGGGCGTGCTGAAGGCGATCACCATCACCGCTACCAGCGCCTCTACGACCACCAAGGCTCCGACCACCACGACGAAGGCCCCGACCACCACCACCAAGGCGGCTCCGGCGACCACGACTAAGGCTCCGGCGACCACCACCAAGGCTTCGGCTGTTACCACCGAGGCTCCGGTTGTCACCACCGAGGCTCCGGTTGTCACCACTGAGGCTCCGGTTGCCACCACGGCTGCGTCTTCCGAGCCGACCGAGGCTCCGACTGAGCCCACCGAAACCACCACCGCCGGTGATGTCAAGACCGGCGACAATCTCACCGTTCTCTGGATCGCTCTGGCGGTTGCCGCTGTTGCGGTTGTCGTTCTGGCGGTTGTGAGCTCCAAGAAGAAGGCTCGCTGATCGAACGGCTAAAAGCTAATCGAAACTGAAAATGACCCCATCCGTTTCGGGTGGGGTCATTTTGCGCGGCAAAGCCTCGAAACTTTCTCCTATTACATCTTGCCTATTACTTGATTTTCGCACGGGAGGGGACAGAGCCCCTCCCGTTTTGGTTTGTGCAGATTTCCGGCGACGGAACGGTCAAGACCGTTCCTTTATAGACGATAGACATTAGACGTTAGACGGAAGATGATAAGAGCTTTGGCTTGTGCGTATCGGAAACAACTCTGCGAGGCGTTGCCTTCCTGCCGCTGGATTGCCGCGTCGCGGCTACGCCGCTCCTCGCAATGACCCGCGGTGAGTTTGTACGGAAAAGAGACTTGCGTCACGCATTTTCTTCCCGCGTTGTCATTGCGAACCAGTGCGCACACTGGTGTGGCAATCCAATGGCTGAAACTCCCGATTTGTACTGTCGTTTCCGACACGCTGAAGCTACCCCGTAGGGGAGGGGACAGAGCCCCTCCCCTACGGCACAGTATTCTGCCATTCGCACAAGCTTCCGGATGCGCACAAGCCAAAAACCATATCGTTTAGCGTCTGGCGTCTAAAAAAGTGGCTGTTAAAAAACGAGTTTTTTAACAGCCACTTTTTAGCTTTGAAATCAGCGCAGGGTGATGGTGTACACATTGCGATAGGTCTGTCCCGGCTCCAGACGCTCCATTTCAGGAAGCTCGGTCAAATCGTTGATATGACCGTCCAGTGCCGGCGTGCCGCGCCACGGCTCGATGCAGATATATGGCGCCTCGGTGTGCGGCTTATGCCACAGCCCGAGGAACTTCATATCGGGATATACCACACGGACGCTGTGACCGCCCTTGTCGCTCCGCAGGGTGACGGCGCCGCAGGTGTTGCGCAGGAAAATGGCGTCGTTGTCGAACAAATCGTGGCGGAGCGGCAGACGGCAATTATCCTCCAACGCAAACGGAACGGAATCATTGAGATAGAAGCAGGTGTCGGAGAGCGCCAGCCGTCGCGCGTCGCACGGCTCATCGAACACGACCTCGTAATCCTCAAAGGTCAGCCCCTCATTAAGCGGCAGGTTGAAGCCCGGATGTCCGCCGACCGCAAACAGCATCGGTTCGCTCGCATCATCGGGATTGTGGACGATCAGGGCGACCGACAGCTCCTCGTCGTTGAGTGTGTAGGCGATCTCCATCGTGAACGGGAACGGATAGACCGCCAGCGTGTTCGGGTCGGATGTGACCTGCATCGTCAGCGCGTTGCTTTTCTGATAAACCACTTTCCATTCCATCGTGCGCACGATGCCGTGGATCTGCATATCATAGGTTTTGCCGCGATAGGTGTATTTTCCTTCCACCATACGTCCGCAGGTCGGGAAAATGTTGGTCGCGCGGTTTGCCCAGTAGGTGGGGTCACCCTGCCACAGATACTCGGTGTCGTCATCGAGACGGCGAATGGATTGCAGCTCTGCACCCATACTGCTGATTTTGATTTTCAGCTTGTCATTTTCAAGAATATAGATCATAATGATCCTCCTTTCAGTCTGTGCGAATGGGCTTATCGTCAGTTCTCCTTGCGGAAAACATACACAGCGTTCTGATAGTCGTGGGCGCGCTCGAACGGGATGCCGATCTGTGCGAGAAAAGCCCCGGAATACACCCGCCCGGTCGCTTCGTCGCGGTAGCTGGCGGCGGTATCCAGCCCTTGTAGCTTGACCCGCTTCGGTGACTGGATCGCCCGACCGGCGATATTGAATCCAAAGAGCAAAACTTCCTTTTCGTCCGGCGAACGGAACTCCCATGCGGCGAACGGCTCCTCAAATGGACTGCACAGCCGGAACATATCCCCGTGCTGGACGGTGTGGCGGTGCGCCTTGTAGAAAGCCACCTGCTCCTTGGCGAGCGCGCGATCCTCGTCGCTGAGCTTCGACAGGTCAAGCTCATACCCGAATTGCCCGGACATGGCGACGTTGCCGCGCATCGCAAACGGGGTGGTGCGTCCGATCTGGTGATTGGGGCAAACCGAAACGTGTGCGCCCATCGTGATCGAGGGGTAGACCATACTGGTGCCGTATTGGATATACAGGCGCTCGACGGCGTCGCTATCATCACTGCACCATGTCTGCGGCATATAGTAGAGCATACCGGGATCAAAGCGCCCGCCGCCGCCGCTGCAGCTTTCAAAAAGAATGTGCGGGTGGGCAGAGGTTACGGCATCAAGGATGCGGTACAGACCGAGCATATAGCGGTGCGGCAATTCCTGCTGATGCGCCGCGTCAAGATATGCCGAGCCGATGTCACTGTAACTGCGGTTCATATCCCACTTAACGTAGGAGATGGGGGCGCTGTCCAGCACCGCAGAAACCGCGCCGATCACGTAATCCTGCACCTCGGGGCGGGACAGATCGAGGATGAGCTGGGTGCGGCTTTCGTGCCGCGGACGACCGGGAACGTGGATGCACCAGTCGGGGTGTGCGCGATACAGGTCGCTGTCCGGGGAAATCATCTCCGGCTCAAACCACAGCCCGAACCGAAGCCCCATCTCGGTGAGCCGGTCGCCGAGGGATTTCAGCCCGCCCTTGAGCTTGTCGGTATTGCATACCCAGTCGCCGAGCGAGCAGTTGTCGTTGTCGCGCTTGCCGAACCAGCCGTCATCCAGCACGAGCATATCAATGTCGAGCTTTTTTGCTTCTGCGGCGATGGTGAGCAGTTTTTCCTCATTGAAATTGAAGTAGGTCGCCTCCCAGTTGTTGACCAGCACCGGACGGTCGGCAAACTGATATTCGCCGCGGCAAAGGTGCTCGCGGTACAGGCGGTGATAGCGGCGGGACATTTCGCCGATGCCCTCGGCGGAATAGACCAGCACTGCCTCCGGCGTCTGGAACGACGCCTGCGGGGTCAGCTCCCATGAAAAGTCAAAGCTGTTGATGCCGATGGCGGCGCGGGTGAAGCCAAACGCATCCGGTTCGGCGCCTGCCTCAAAGTTGCCGCTGTATACGAGGCTGAAGCCGTATACCTCACCGGTGGTTTCGGTCGCCGTGGGATCGAGCAGAGCGAAGAATGGATTGTGCTCGTGTCCGCTGGCGCCGCGCGCGGAGGAGACCCGCTGACCGCTGTGACCGAGCGGCAGACGCTCGACATGGCGTTCCCGTGCCCAAATACCCCACAGATGCATCATATCGAGCGGACGCTCATAGAAATCCACATTGGCGCTCATCACTTTGAGCAGCTTGACGGCATCCTTGCCGCCGTTGACGATCTTTGCAGAGCGGGTGATGGCATCGTAGGCGGGGAATACGCTGTATTGCAGAAGCAACGTCAACCCGCTGTACGCATCGCGCAGGGTGATCTCCAGCGTCTGGACATCCTCGGCATCGCCGTAGGTCGCGGGCAAGCCCTCCAGTGCCGGCTTGCCGTCGCGGATGGTGTGGCTGACATATTCCGGCTGTTGAATGCGGGTGCCGTCGGCAAACTGAACGTGCAACGCCGGCTGACGCAGGTCACTCGTTCCGTAGACGGGGTATTCCAGTTGCAGAGAGTCGGTCGAGCCCAGCGGAGACTCCGCACCGGTGTCCAGCGCGACGAAATTGGAATGGTGGGTCGAGAGGAAGCTTGACATCGGTTCCATCGTGTCCAGCCGTCCGCCCCAGTGCGCGTGCATCGGGATGCGTCCGTCAAGCAGTTCGATAATATAACTGGCGTGGTCGGTGTGGAGATAAAACTGACCGCGTGTTTCATCAAAGCGTATCGGCATAGTGGGATGCTCCTTTATATAGAATGGCAAAGATTTGTTAAATTATAACAGAAACCTTTGCCGTTTGCAAGCATTTTACGGTTTTTATCCGTTGTCGGGCGCATTTCGGCGGTTGGGCCGCGGAGACTTTAATCCTTCTTATGGCACTCCGTTACGATAAGTCTGACTGTTTTCCCTTTTTCTTCGGCATAATCTATGGCGTATTTTGTGCCGCGGGATGAGCCGTCCCAAAACGCCAGCACCACGTCGGCGTAGTCTACGATGCGGATATTACGTTTAAGCGGCGCAAATCTGCCGTATTTTTCATATTCGGGCAAAAATACTCGTAGCGGTATTCCGTTTTGCTTTGCATATTGTTCTGCACAGGTATCAACGCCTTTTGCGCCGCCTGATACGATTCCGGTCGTATCAGGCGGCAAATATGTTTCCAAGTCTTTCACGGTAAGTCCCCGCGAGCCGATGATCGCCACTTTCATTTCAGATACCTCCAAAAAAAATAATGCGTCACAATGATGTCATAATATCACCATTTTGTTTTTGACGCAATAATTGCGCTATAATTATGTCATAATAACATCAAGTGCGGCGAGGTGCATTATGGAAGAAAAGCTTTTGCGATACACACTACGGGTAGACCGCAATTTGTTTCAAAAGTTCCGTTATATTGCCGATTTTGAGGGTCGCTCGGCGAACAAAGAGATAGAGCAATATTTGAAAAAGCGGGTCGCCCAATTTGAAAACGAGCACGGTAAAATCGAGCTGTAAAAAGTGAACGCGCCCTTTTGATCCGACTTACTGTTACAAAACGGCGGCGGTTTGAGCCGTCGCGTGCAAATGCAAGAGGGAGCCGAAAAAGTCCACAGACTTTTTCGGCTCCCTTCTGTTTGCTGTTCTTTTGTCTCAATCGGGCAAAGCGTCGGAGATCGCGGCGAATTGCGTCAGGGTCAGCTCCTCGGCGCGGGCGGTGGGGGAGATCCCCGCCGCTGTAAGCGCCGCCGCGATCGCCTCCTTAGTGAATCCGGCGGCGGTCAGAGAATTGACCAGCGTTTTTCGCCGCTGACCGAAGCCGGCGCGGATGAGCCGGAACATCTTCTTTTCGTCTCCGACGGCGCAGGGCGGTGCCTTGCGCACGGTCAGCCGGATGACGGCGCTGTCCACATTCGGCGCGGGCATAAAGCTTCCGCGCGAAACGGGAAACAGCATCTCCGCCTCGGCGTAATAATGCACCGCCAGCGTGACCGCACCGGCGGCACGGGTGCCCGGGCGGGCGCATAGCCGTTGTGCCGCCTCCTTTTGCACCATCACGGTGATATTTGTCACCGGCAGGCGGCTTTCCAGCAGATGCATCAGGATGGGCGAAGTGATATAGTAGGGCAGATTGGCGCACACCGCCACCGGGCGGTCGCCGAACTGCTCCGCCAGCAGAGCGGCAAGGTCTAACTTGAGGCAGTCGCCGGAGATGACGGTAACATTGTCCCGCCCCGCCAGCGTTTCCCGCAAGACGGAGGGCAGACGCTCGTCCAGCTCGATGGCGACGACCTTGCCCGCGCAGGCGGACAGCTCCCGTGTCAGTACGCCAAAGCCGGGGCCGATCTCCAGCACGCCGGTCTCCGGCGTTGCACCGCACGCCTCTGCCATACGCGGGCAGACAGAGGGGTTGACGAGAAAGTTCTGCCCCAGTTTTTTTGAAAAATGAAACCCGTGTCGGGTCAGCAGATCGCGGATCGTGCCGACATCGGTTAGGCGTGCCGTTTCATTCATAGCTATTCCCTCAACGGAACCGGCGGCGACGGCGACGGTTGTAAACGACATTGAGCACGATATAACCGACCACCAGCAACAGCAACACGCCGAATGCCAGCCAAAACCAGCCGGAGGTGACGACCGATCCGAGGAAGCTGAACACCACCATCAGCCCGTTGCGGCTGATGCTTTCGGACGCGACCAGCGGAACCTCTCCGATCTTTTGGTCAACGTTGACGATCAGCTCGACCTTGCCGAGCACATCCCCCTTTTTCACCGGGGCATTGATGACCTCCTGATCGACCGTCACCCGGCGGATGATCTGGTCATTGGACATCCCGGTTTCGATGACGGTGGCGTATTCCCGTTCCGGGACGAGATTGACCCGGTCGGTATTCCACGCCAAACGCACCTTGACGCTGGCGAGGATCTCACTGCGGGCAAGCACGGTGGTGTAGTGGAAGCTGTTGAATGCCCAGCGGAACAGCGTGCGGGTGTCGAGATAGTGCAGTCCGCTTTGCCCGGCGGCGTTGGTCTCGGGGCACGCCATCACCACCGCCAGAAACTCATAGCCGCTGTCCCGCGCGACCGACGCGCAGGTGCGTCCCTCCCGGTCGGATAGACCGGTGCGGGAAAATGCCAGCGGAGAGTAATAGAAGGTACTGCCGCCGTTTTGCATATGATTGACCGATACGAGGGTGCGTTCCGTCCCACCGGCGGTGGGGTGCACCGTGTAGGTGCGGCTACCGACCAGCTCCTCGAATACCGAGAAGGTCTGTGCGTAACGGATGATGCGATAGACATCCCGCGCGGTGGTATACTGCGCCAGCGAATCCAGACCGGTGACATTCGCAAAATGCGTGAAATCACAGCCGATCTTTTGCGCCAAATCGTTCATGCCCCTCACAAAAGCGGAAACCGAGCCGTCGATCGTGACCGCCAGCACCGTCACCGCGTCGCTGGCGCTTTGCAGGAAGGACGCCGCAATCAAATCGCGGAGCGTCCAGCTTTCCCCGAAGTTCATATTCGCGGTCGGCACGCCGGTGCCGGCAACGAAATTATTGAAAAGCTCCAGTGTGTAGGTGCCGGTGCCGGCATCCATATCCAAGCCCTGCTCCTGAACGCGGGTCAGAGCATACGCCACGACCATATACCGAATCATCGACGCGGGCGCGTGCACCTCGTCGGCATTTTTAGCATAGATCACCGTGTCATTTTCCGCCTTGCTCCCCAGATTGACCAGCAGAGCCACATCGGAGTATATTGCCCGGCTTTCCGGCAAGGGATAGCCGGTTGCTTCGGCGCTCGCCGAAAATGCGCCGCCCGCCAACAGCGCGACGGTCAACGCCAGAGCGGCAACCGCCGCCAGCACGCGTTTCATAGCCATATCAACCTCATCTTTTCGCATTTGCAGTATCTATTCTTACAGTTCATCCAATGTCAGCCGCACGATCCTTTGCCGATTGAGGCAGAGCCCGTCCTCGTCGCCGCCGGCGCAATAGCCGAGCAGGACAAACTCGTCATTATCGGACAAAACGGCGGTGTAGCAATAGCCTCTGTCGAGGTCTGTTTCCAACAGCTTCAGCTCGCTCCAGCGGTATCCGTCCTCCGACAGCTTATAGCCGAGCGGCGCGCGCCTGCCGCCTAAAAAGCGGTATTTGTCGTCGGCGGGGTCGCACGGGACGGGGTTGAAGATCGCGATATATCTGCCGTCGTGGAGCGGCTTGATGCACATGGGGGAGCGCGGAGAGGGGAACGCGGCATCCGGCTGAAACGGCGGGAACGCCAGCGGGTCAAAGGAGCAAGTCGTCCATTGGTTGCCGGTGATCGTGCGCGCGAACGCAATATAACTGCCGTTCGGGAGCGGGCAAACGCCCGGCTCCTGATGCCCGGTCGCATCGGCGGGGGCATCAAAGACCTGCCCGAGCCGGAAATCG
>CALDHV010000206.1 GCA_937902305.1 uncultured Clostridia bacterium | reverse complement strand
AAAGCCGACCCGGAGGGGATTTCGACCGGCGTTTACGTATGTATTGATTTCGACAACCCCTCCGTCGGCTTCGCGCCCTCTTGCGGCGCCCCTGCACAGGGGGTAACAACTCACAGAGTTGTTTCCGATACGCACGCCCGCGTCCGAAAAATTGCACAAGCCGAAACCCTCACCGTCTATCGACTAACGTCTAATATGGAAAAGGCAGTGCAAAACTGCACTGCCCCCATCAATCTCTTTGACCTTATTTCTCGCCGTTCAAGCCGAAACGCTTGTTGAAGCGATCCACGCGGCCGCCGGTATCGGTCAGCTTCTGCTTACCGGTGAAGAACGGATGGCACTTGGAACAGATTTCCACGCGGATGTCGCTCTTGGTGGAGCTGGTCTCGATCACGTTGCCGCAAGCGCAGGTAATGGTCGTCGGCGCATACGCGGGATGGATCTTCTCTTTCATCAAAGTCACCTCTTTCGTGGGCAATAGATAAAGTAACGGATAGACTATACCACATTCCAATGCAAATTGCAAGCCCCATTTTTCATTTTTTGCAAATTGGTGTATTTTTCACGGATTTTACACGCTTTTTCCCCGGTTTTCTTCGACAAATTGCCCGTCGGCGGGCGCATCCGGGTGGCGGAGCGAGCGTCGGTATTCGCCCGGCGTCTGCCCGACCACGCCCTTAAACACCTGCGAGAAATATGCCTGCCCGGAAAATCCACAGCTCTGCGCCACTGCCGACAGCGGCAGTTCGGTGGCGCGCAGCAGCCCGCGGGCGGCGTCGATGCGCTTGGTGAGCAGAAACTGACGGGGCGTTTCTCCAGTGAGCGCGGTATAGCGCTTATGAAAGTAGATCGGGCTGATATGGCAGGCGGCGGCGATCTGTGCAAGCGTCAGCGGCTCGTGAAACCGGTGATCCATAAACGCCCGGGCGGTCTGCACCATACTGTCGGCGGCAAACGGCTGTGCAAGCAAGCGTTGCTCCTTAATGAGCATATCGAGGCAGTCCAGCACGCGGGCGGTGACGGCAACGGCGTTTTCCTCCGGGTTTTCCAGCCACAGATCGCAGATCGAGCGCATCTGCCGATGCAACCGCTCGGGATCGGACACACGGAATACCGACGGACATCCGTTCAGCTTGGCGGCAAGCGCCGGCTCATCCATCGTGAAATGCAAAAACAGCGCCTTGAAATGCAGATGGCTCTGTCGTTTGTCTCCCGGTTTGGCAAACAGCACGGTGTCCTGCCGGATATCGTACGCCCGACCGTTGGCAAAGCACACGCCTCCGTCCTCGGTAAATAGTTCCAGCTCGTACCTGGTGACGGTACGAACGGCAGTGGTTTCCTTGCCGGGGAAATGGATGCGGGAATTGAAGATCCCGCAACCGGTCAAGGTCGGCAAATGCTCCATATCCACCCCTCCAAAAAGATAAGATTTTTATAAAAATCAGTAATATTTTGCAAGACAGGCCTTGCTGTCACTGATATAATTGTATCACAACAATAAGAAATTGTAAAGAGAAACCAAAAACAAAGGAGGACTGCAAAGTGTTGTACGGAGACGGCATCCATTCCGATGCGGCAGAGATCCAGTCCATGCTGGATTCCGGTATGTCGGTCGTTTATCTGCCCGCCCCGGAGCGCTGTTATTGCATCGACAGGACGCTGTATATCCACAGCAATCAAACCCTGCGGCTGGATCCCACCACGACGATACGGCTTTTGCCGCATTCCGATTGCCTGATGCTTTCCAATGCTCCCGGCGGGGCGCACGATGTGTGCATTCTCGGCGGTATATGGGACTTCAACAACACCAATCAACGACCAAATCCGTTTTTGGATGATGCGGCGGCAACGCTCCCGCATCTCGACGGCAACCCGGAAACGGTCGCACGGTACACGGATGACTACACCGGCGTTGTGATGCGGTTTTTCGGCGTGACAAGACTGCGTATCAGCGGTGTGACGGTCAAGGACCCCGTGACCTACTGTATCCAGATGGCGGAAACGCAATATTTTACCGTCGAAAACATCCATTTCGACCAAAACGACGGAAATCCCCGACCGACCAATATGGACGGCATCCATATTGACGGCGGATGCCGATTTGGCTGTATCCGCAATATTCAAGGCACCTGCTACGATGATGTGGTCGCGCTGAACGCCGATGATATGCACGACGGTGCTATCAGCGATATTGCGGTGGACGGCGTTTTCGCGCTCAATGCATTAAGAGCCGTTCGCCTGCTTTCGATCAAGTCTCCCGTGAGCCGTATCAGCATCAGCAATATATTCGGAACATATTATCAAAACAGTGTGCTGATCGGCTATTTTTACCCGTTTTCGGGGGTCAGAGGGCGGTTCGATCACATCGTACTGCGCAATATCTTCTCGTCCAATGCTCCACGGCTTCCGAAATACGGAAAACGCTCAAAGGGGTATGTTTTCGCACAGATCCACGTCAACGGTCACGTGGATATTACCGGTTTGGAGATCGCCGGCGCCCACAGACGGGAGGAGTGTGGCGACATTGAGTCACTGATCGTGGAGGAAAATGCCCACATAACCGATCTGTCCATCGAGCATATGTCGCTGGAAAATCTGACGGGCAAGCCGTTCCCGATGATCCGAATCGACGGTACGGTCGATACGCTTTATATGAACGGTGTCACCTCGTCGGGGAACGAGCTTTTGAAGATCAACGGAACTGTCAGGCTAAGGAAAGGTGAGTGACCGTATGAAAGTTACAGATGTCAAGGCGTTTTTGGTGGACTGCTTCCGCACCAACTGGGTATTCGTCAAGGTCGAGACCGACGACGGCGTGTACGGTGTCGGCGAGGGAACGCTGGAATATAAGGAAAAGGCGTTTCTCGGCGCGCTCGCGCACATCCGCGAATACCTCGTCGGGCAAAACCCGCTGGATATTGAGCGGCACTTTCACGCGCTGTATCGCGATGCCTACTGGCGCGGCGGACCGGTGCTGATGAGCGCCCTCTCCGCCGTCGAAACGGCGCTGTGGGACATCCTCGGCAAGCACCTCGGCGTGCCGGTCTGCCAACTGCTCGGCGGACGGGCAAACGACAAGGTGCGCATCTATGTCAACGGCTGGTTTGCCGGGGCAAAGGAGCCGGAGGAATTCGCCGCCAAAGCCAAAGCCGCCGCCGCGCGCGGGGTCACAGCGCTGAAATGGGACCCTTTCGGTAAAAACTACCGGCAACTGCCGGGCGCGGAGCTGGACAAGGCTCTGCGCTGTGTCGCCGCCGTCCGGGAGGCAGTCGGCAACGGGGTCGATCTGCTCATCGAGGGGCACGGGCGCTTCGATGTGCCGACCGGCATCACCATCGCCAAGGAGCTGGAGCCGTTCAAGCCGATGTGGTTTGAGGAGCCGGTGCCGCCGGACAACCTGGAGGCACTCAAGGCGGTGCGGGACAAATCCCCCGTGCCCATTGCGGCGGGAGAGCGGCTGTATTCCCACTGGGATTATCGGCGGCTGTTTGACAGCCGCGCGGCGGATTATATCCAGCCGGATGTGTCTCACGCCGGCGGGCTGATGCAGCTCAAAAAGATCGCCGCCGAAGCCGAAACGCGGTACATCCCCTTTGCCCCGCACAATCCGTCCGGCCCGGTCGCCAACGCCGCCACCCTGCAGATCGCCGCCTGCTGTCCGAACTTCTGCATTCTCGAAATTATGTACAGCGACGTGGTGTGGCGCAAGGACGTGACCGACGAGCAACTGACCTATGCCGACGGGTACATCACCGTCCCGGACAAGCCCGGCTTGGGCATCACCCTCAACGAGGAGGCGTGCCTCGCGCACCCCTATCAGCCGCACACCCTGCGCCACTACACCGGCGCGCTGACCGATATTCGACCGGCAGAGACCGCATTTTACTTCTGAAAGGATGGTCGTTATGCAAACATTTGATGTCAGGGATCACGAGCCGAGCCTGTTGCCGGAGGGCAACTGGAGGCTCGCGTGGGCGGACGAATTCGACGGTACCGAGCTTGACCGCACCAAATGGGATTTCCGCCTCAATTTCTGGGGCAAGCCCTGCGCGGCATACACCGATCAGGGGGTGGTGCTGGACGGCAACAGCCACGTTGAGCTGCACCGCACCGAGAGGGACGGCGTCTATGTTTCCCCGCAGCTTCAAACCGGATGCAATTCATTCGACATTCCCCGGGGAGAAATGAAAAATCCGTGGGGCGATGCTCCGTTTTGGCCGTTGGGCAAGCTGGAGCCGCCGAAGTTCGTGCATGGCTACGGTTATTTTGAGTGTCGCTGTTTCTTCCAGAAATACCCCGAGGATATGTGGAGCGCCTTTTGGACGCAGGCGCCCGGCATCGGCACCACCTACGGCGATGAGTGGAGCGGGGTGGAGTCGGATATTATGGAATACTTCCACGAGGGGATCGCGCAGACCGCCAATGTCACCGGCGGCTACGGCGAGCAGTACAAGGAGGAGGGAATGGTGCGGTATTCTCTGACGAAAACAGAGGACGGCTGGCACCGCTTCGGAATGGACTGGTCGCCGGACGGCTATGTTTTCTACTGTGACGGCGAAAAGGTGACCGAGAGCCATCGCCCCGTTTCCCGCGTGCCGCAGTTCATTCTGTTGACCACCGAGATCAAAGGGCATCGCCGAGGCGATCCCCGCCGCGTCAAGGGCGAGTTTGTCGATGACGCGTTCATTGTGGATTATGTCCGGGTATTTGACCGGATCGATTAAGAAAGGATGATCAGTATGCAAACTTTCAATGTAAAGGATCACGAACCGAGTCTGCTGCCGGAGGGCAACTGGAAGCTCGTGTGGGCGGACGAATTCGACGGTACCGAGCTTGACCGCACCAAATGGCTTTTCCGCCTGGACTTTTGGGGCGAGCGTAACCCGGCGTACACCGATCAAGGGGTAGTGCTGGACGGCAACAGCCACATCGAGCTGCACCGCACCGTCGAAGACGGACGGTATGTATCCCCGCAGCTGCAAACGGGAAGCAATTCCTTTGATATCCCGAAGACAAAAGCCGTCAATCCGTGGGGCGAGGCAAACTCCTTCTGGCCGCTTGGAGATCTGCCGAAGCCGACCTTTATGCACCGCTACGGTTATTATGAGTGCCGCTGTAAGTTCCAGAAGTACCCGGAGGAAATGTGGAGCGCGTTCTGGACGCAGGCGCCCGGCATCGGCACCACCTACGGCGACGAGTGGAGCGGGGTGGAATCGGATATTATGGAATGCTTCTTTGCGGGAAAGGCGACCACCGGCAACATCATGGGCGGCTACGCCGATAAACTGCGGGAAGAAGCGCGGGTGAGATATGATCTGCCCGAGACGGAGGACGGCTGGCACCGCTTCGGAATGGACTGGTCGCCGGACGGCTATGTCTTCTACTGCGATGGGCAAAAGGTGTCCGAAACACACGAGACGGTTTCCCGCGTGCCGCAGTTCATCCTGCTGACCACCGAGATCCAGGGCTATCGGAACAACAAGCCGCTGTTCTGCGAGGGCGAGTATGTCGATGACGCGTTCATCGCGGACTATGTGCGCGTGTTTGACCGCGCCGAGGGGTATCGGGATGAATAAGGCGGTATTTGTGACCGGCGGGGCGACCGGCGGCGGACTGGCGATCGCCAAACGCTTTGCCAATGAGGGATACGATGCGTTCGTCACCTCCCGCGACGGAGCTACCGCCGCCGCGGGCGCGGCGGAGATCGCCGCACAGACCGGCGTTTTCGCCAAGGGGTACGCGCTGGACATCCGCGACGAGGAGCGCGTCCGGGAGATCTTCCGCGACATCGACAGCACCGACCGCTTTGTCGAAACGGTGGTGCTCAATGCCGCCGATATGGGCTTCGGCACCGACCCCGCCAAGGGGCAGGACTTTTTCACCGTCCCGGTGGAGGAGTTCGGACGGGTATTCGAGACCAATCTCGTGTGGAACTTCACCATCGTGCGGCAGGCGGCCCTGCGGATGCGGGAGCATCACAAGGGCGCGATCGTTTTCATCAGCTCTAACACCGCCTACCGCGCCATCCCCAACCGCGCCGCATACAGCGCCTCCAAGGGCGGCATCAATGCACTGTCGCGGGCGCTGGCGGTCGATCTCGGGCAGTACGGGATCCGCTCCAATGTCGTCCTGCCCGGCACGATCAAAACCAAGCGCTGGTATGCGATGGGCGACAAACAGATCGTCAACGGCACGCTGACCCCGATCGGAGACATCTCGGATTTTGAGGACATCGCCAACGCCGCGTGGTATCTCGGGAGCGATCTGTCGAAAAATGTCACCGGCACCGAGCTGACGGTGGATGGCGGAATGAGCTGTCAGCTATATCCCCGGCTTCTCACCGAGCTGAAGAAACAGCAAATGCAATAAACGAGCGCACGGCTTGCGCACAGAAAGCTCCTTGGTACACACCAAGGAGCTTTTTTAGTGGATATGGCAGAGAATACGGCATACGCGGAAATGGTCGGCTTCCGCTTGCGCACCTATCTTCGAATAAAATATCCCCTGCGGCAATCATCACAAACCGCAGGGGATGGTGTTTCTCTGTTATTCTTTTCTGTCGCAACTGCCGCCGCAGGAAGCGCAATCCCCGCAACAGCCGCGTCTCTTTCGCATACGTCGCACCGCCGCGATCACGCCCGCCGCTACCAGCGCGAGTAAACCGTAATCCAACACGCCCACAGCGTCATCCTCCTTTTCTCACAGCCAACCGGCTATCATATACACCAGCCCCGCCGCGACCCACGCGACACAGCATTGTGCCAGCACAACGCCCACCGTTTTGACGGTGGATTTCAGCTCCCGCCGAATGGTCGCCACCGCCGCGACGCAGGGCGTATACAACAGAGTAAAGGTCAAAAAGCTCGCCGCCGACACCGGGGTGAACAGACTGCCCAGCACCGCCGCCAGCTCGGCATTGCCGACCCCCATCAGCACGCCGAGCGTACTGATGACCGCCTCCTTGGCGGTAAAGCCGGACAACAGCGCCGTCGCGACCCGCCAATCCTCAAACCCAAGCGGTCGGAATAGCGGCGCGATCAGCCGCCCGATATAGGCGAGCAGGCTCTGTGCGCTGTCCGTGACCGGGTTGATCCGGGTATCGAAGGTTTGCAAAAACCAAATGATGATCGTCGCCACAAAAATGACGGTGAACGCCTTTTGCAGAAAATCGCGCGCCTTTTCCCACATCAGCAGAAGCACACTGCGCATGGACGGCAGGCGGTAATTCGGCAATTCCATCACGAACGGTGCCGGCTTGCCGCGCAAAACAGACGATTTGAGAAACAGCGCCGCCACCACGCCGATTGCCATCCCGCCGACATACAGTGCGATCATCACCAGCGCCTTATGGTGCGGAAAAAACGCCGCCGAAAACACCGCGTAGATCGGTATTTTCGCCGAACAGCTCATATACGGGGTCAGCAGGATGGTCATTTTGCGATCCCGCTCCGACGACAGCGTGCGGCTCGCCATCACCGCCGGGACGGTACAGCCGAAGCCGATCAGCATCGGCACAAAGCTCCGCCCGGACAGCCCGATTTTTCGCAACAGCTTATCCATCACAAACGCGACCCGCGCCATATAGCCGGTGTCCTCCAACACCGACAGGAAAAAGAACAGCACCACGATGATCGGCAAAAAGCTCAACACGCTCCCGACCCCGGCGAAAATGCCGTCGATGAGCAGGCTGTGGACGATCGGGTTGATGCCGTAGGCGGTCAAGCCCGCATCCGCCAAAGCCGTCACCCGGTCAATGCCGAGCGCCAACCAGTCACTGAGCCGCTGACCGATGACATCAAAGGTCAGCCAAAAGATCCCCAGCATGATCAGCACGAACAGCGGCAACGCCAGGTAGCGGTTGGTCAGCACGCTGTCGATGCGCACACTGCGGCGATGCTCCTTGCTCTCCCGACTGCGCACGACGCACCGGGAGCAGACCTCCTCGATGAAATTATATCGCATATCCGCGAGCGCCGCATTGCGGTCAAGCCCGCGCTCGGTCTCCATCTCCACCACGCTGTGCTCGATCAGCTCGATCTCGTTCTGATCCAGCTCCAGCCGCTCGATGAACTCCGGGTCTTCCTCAATGATCTTGGTCGCGCAAAAGCGAGCGGAGATCCCCAGCTTTTCCGCGTGATCCTCGATGATGTGGCTGACCGCGTGGATACAGCGATGTACCGGCCCTGCGGGACAAAAGTCCAACACTTGCGGGGTCTGCCGGTTTTTCGCCGCGGAAACGATTTTGTCGATGACCTCACCGATGCCCTCGTTTTTGATCGCGCTGACGGGTACAACCGGTACCCCCAGCCGCGCTTGCAAGCCCGCCAGATCAATACTGCCGCCGTTGCCGGTGACCTCGTCCATCATATTCAGCACCAGCACCATCGGCAGACGCAGCTCCAACAGCTGCAGGGTCAAATACAGGTTGCGCTCCAGATTGGTCGCATCGACGATATTGATGATGCCGTCCGGCTTTTGTCCGAAAATAAAATCACGGGTAACTTTTTCCTCCGTCGAGTACGGGCGGATGGAGTAAATGCCCGGCAGATCGACCACGTAGGCGTTTTTGACGCCGCGGATCTCCCCGACCTTTTGGTCTACCGTCACACCGGGAAAGTTGCCGACGTGCTGATTGGAGCCGGTCAAGCTGTTAAAAAGCGTGGTTTTGCCACAATTCTGATTGCCGACGAGCGCAAATGTCATACCGTCGCCTCCCCGTCCAGCTCGATTTGCGCCGCGTCATCCTTGCGGATGGTCAGCTCATAGCCGCGCAGACGCAGTTCGATGGGGTCGCCCATCGGGGCGACCTTGATGACCGACACCGACGTGCCGGGGATCAGCCCCATATCCAGCAGACGGCAACGCAATGCGCCGGTGCCGCCGACTGTTTTGATGATCGCCCGACCGCCGATCGGGCATTGATCCAATGTCATAGATAAACCGCCTTTCCTATACCAAACCACGGTCGCCTCGGCTATACGGTACAAGGTATGTCCCACCCGGGGAAAATATGTCTTTCCCTTTGCACACTCCACCGCAGTTAGCCAATGCTAACCGCAACGTATATTATAGTGCCGGCGCGACAATTTGTCAAGCGCTTTTTCGCACTTTTTCGCAAAAAAAGCAAGCGTCGGAGCGACCGCGATCGCCCCGACAGCTTATTGGCTCGGAATAGGATCATTCTTCCGCATTATTCTCCGTTGCAGGCTTCTTTTTCTTCTTGAAAATGAACATTGCGACAAGAAAGCCGACCGCAAGACCGGCGACCGCCGCAACAATGACGAGATTGCCTTCTGACAGTGCCGAGCCTGCCGGGGAAGGATAAAGCTCGCCCACCGGCTGGTGGCAGTCGGGGCATTCGCTCGGCGTATGGTGGAACGCATTTTCGCAGTTTTTCCCGCACACGCCGCATTTGCCGTTGGTTTCCCACCGGTGCGACTGTTTGCCCTCCACGCAGACAAGCGCAGTGCAATAGCGGCATTTGCCGTTCTCGTCCCAGGTGTGATCTGCCAGCGTACATTTGGAGCCGCCGCAACGGGTACATTTACCGGTCGCGTCGTCGAAGGTATGCTCCGCCTTGCCGACCTGACAGTTGTATTTACCGCAACTCTTGCACTTGCCGGCATCGTCAAAATCATGCTTATGCCGCGCAACAATGTGATTACCCTCCACCGTGACCTCGGCGCCGTTCTTCTCCAGCGTCTCCACCAGGAAATCGATGCCGCATGTTTTTTCATTATCGCGGTAAATGAGGTCAAGCAGGCCATCCGGCCCGAGCACGATCGTGTCGCACACACCTTTGTACCACACATTGATGCTGCTACCGTCACTGGTCAGCGTACCGTTGATATAGATATTGCACGCATTGAAATTGACCCTGCTCCACACGGAATAGGTCACTCCGGCCTCGATTTCGACCGTGCCGCTTTCGAAAGTGACCTCGTCATCCCCACCGCTGCTTGTGATATGCGTGTCTTTCAAGACGGTTTCGGCACTCATCGGCAGGCAAAAACAGACAACCAACATCAATATCGCCGCCAGCAAACAAATCGTTTTTTTCATAATGATTCTCCTCTTCTCTGAAAATGGAAATCTTTCTCTTATCCTACCACCCGATTGGGGATATCAGGGGGGATATTATACAAAGTCTTATGTGAATATTTGGCACAAATGTGCTTTTAGAGGAAAAAAATCAGTCCTTGCTCTTTTCCTTCCCCGTCTTATTCAGCAAAATGACGACCGGGATAAAGGTCAGCACCGGGAGCAGGAAGCCGACCGACTGATGCTCCGATTGCACAAGGGTGTTATAGACCGCGTGGTAGACCATTGCCGCCGCCAACAGCGCCGTTGTGCCGGTGTAGAAAAGCTTGCGCTTGGTATGCACAAAGGTCATACCGTAGCCGACCGCCAGCGTGCAGACACCGTGCATCATGCCCGCGCCGAAGCCGCGGATGAGGGCGTTCGTCACCGACACCGAGGATGCCGCGCCGCCGAGGATGAAGGCGTTTTCCAGAACCGCGAAGCCCACGCCGACCAGCAGGGAGCATTCGAGCAAGGTCTTCTTTTTCGGCTTATAAAGAAAAGCGTACACGAGGATAGGCACCGCCTTGAAGACCTCCTCGAACAGCGGGGTGAAATTGGAGGTATAATACCGCCGGTCAAAGGGGAGCAGATTCATGATGATCGCGCTGAATTCGCCGCAGAAGAGGCACACCCCCGTGCCGATAAACAGGAACGCCAACAGCGTCCGCGCCTTGTCCTTGCACACGAACAGCGTCATCAGCAACGGCGCGGCGAAGCTGATGAACAGAATAAGATTCAGATTCCCCATGTCTTCGCCCCCCTTACCGCGCACAGCGAAAGCGCCAGCGCCGACAGCGTCATCGGCAGGGACAGCACACCGGCGACGACACCCGACGACGCCGCCGAGCCGATGACGTACGCCGCCGTCAGCGCATAGAATACCAACGCGGCGATATTGCACGGCTTGGTCGCCCGCAGGAACGCAAACGGATCCATCGGCAACAGGATGTGCTTGAGATTGAAATAGGACGCCGGAAGCGCGGGGATAAGCATCACGAGCCACATCGCCGCGCAGAACATATCCCGGTCCTTCCACGAAAGGAACGCCGCCACCGCCAGCGCCGCCGTCACGACGGGCGCGATGAGCGCGACGGCGCGGGCTTTGGCGGAGCCTTTGCCGTCATCCACGATTTTATCCAGCGTGCCGAAATTGGCGGACAGGAGGAAGAAATTACAGCCGAAGATGCCGAACATCCCGATGCCCACCGCCTCCGTCACATGGCACCAAAGGTTGACGACGCAGGATAATTGCTGTATCGCCAGGCACCCCGCCGCGCAGACGAGGATCTGCAAATACAGCGGCTTTTTCTTTTTGAACAGCTTCGCCGCCCCGAATCCGAACGCGAACGCCGCGATCAGAAACGAGGCAAGAGCGAATAACATTTCTTGCATAACGTACTCCTTTGCCCATTTGATAGTTTAACACGCCGATATCAACGGGGATATTTCTTCGGAAAAAACGCGAATATGCGGCGTTTCGGATAGTATCGCTTTATCGGAGCATATCCACAGCGGATCTTTCCGTTTCGAGAATCTTTTCGTATTTTGCAAGATAGTCCATATAGCCCTTTTTCTCCTCGCGCGTAGCCTCGAGAGTGGTGCTTTCGAGATGGGCAAATACCCGGTCGTCGAGGTAGTCCTCGAGCTTTTCTCCCGGCTCTCTGTTCATCGCGTACATCGCAAGGAGCGCCATACCGTAAGGGCCGCCCTCACCGGCGCTCTCAAGGCAAGTGATGGGCGCTTTCACGGCGGCGGACAGAAACCTCTGCGCAACTCCCTTTGTCGTGAACATTCCGCCGTGACCCGTCAGGCGGTCAACCACCACATTTTCATTTTCCAGGATGCGCATACCGATGGTGAGTGCGCCGAAAATCGAATAGATCTGCGATCTCATAAAGTTTGCCAGGCTGAAATCGCTTTCTGCTCGGTAAACGACCATAGGACGGCCCTCCTCGGTAATCCCGGTCACAGGCTCGCCCGACAGATAGTTCACCGCCATAACACCGTCGCAGTCCGCCGCGCCCTTGAGGCTCTCCTTGTACAGCGCCTCAAACATCTGCCCGTCGCTGATGTCCAGCCCGGTCGCCCCGACAAATCGGCGGAAAAGCCCTACCCACGCATCCAGCACGGAGGTGCCGTTATTGCAGTGGACCATAGCGACCGGCATTCCGCTGGGGGTAGTGACCATATCAATGTCCTTATAGAGCCGGCTGAGTTGCTTTTCAAGAACCACCATAGCGAATATGGATGTTCCGCAGGATACATTACCCGTTCTCGGGCCGACGGCATTGGTGGCGGTCATACCTGTTCCCGCATCGCCCTCGGGAGGGACCATCCGGATCCCCGCCCGGAGCTTGCCGGTCGGATCGAGAAGCCGCGCACCTTTTTCGGTAAGGCAACCGGCATCCTCGCCCGCGACCAGGACTTTCGGCAGGATGTCCCGTATTTTCCACGGGTAGCCCCTGTCCTCGATCAGCTTGTCAAACCGATCCAGCATATTCTGATCGAAGTTGTTGGTCGTGCTGTCGATGGGGAACATACCCGAGGCTTCGCCCACCCCGATGACCTTCTCTCCCGTGAGAAGATAGTGGATATACGCGGCAAGCGTGCAGAAATAGGCAAGCCTGCCGACGTGTTCTTCCTTATTCAGGATCGCCTGATACAGCTGGGAAATGCTCCAGCGGAGAGGAATATTGAAGCGGAAAAGCTCGGTCAGCGTGCCGACCGCTTCGACGGTATTGGTGTTTCTCCAGGTAAGGAACCTGGAGAGCTGACGGTCGTCCTTGTCGAGCGGGATGTAGCCGTGCATCATACCCGAAATGCCGATGCGCCCGACGCTCTCCAGCTCGATGCCGTAACGCTCCCTGACATTTGCCGCCAGCGAGCCGAAGCTCTCGCGCACGCCGCGCAACGCGTCATCCAAATGATAAGTCCACAGACCGTCCTCCAGCCGGTTTTCCCAGTTGAATGCGCCTTTTGCGATAACCTCATGGTTTTTGTTAATCAAAACAGATTTGATCCTGGTCGAGCCGAGCTCGATGCCGAGCGCGGTTTCGGACTGTTGTATCTGCTTGATGACTTCTTCTTTCATCCGTCTCATCTCCCATCGTATTTTGGGGGTTTGCCCGCCCGACGAGGCGGGCTTTGCTAAGCGCAAACTCGTATTTAATCCAGTATCAGCTCTTTTCTTTTCCCCTTTTTGTTCTTCGGATACTCCATCAGGCGGATAACATAATCCAGATTGACGATTCTGCTCTTGCCGTTCTTTTCCAGCACGGCGGCATTATCAACCACCTCCGTAAGGATCCCGTCCTCCGTTTCTCCCCCTACGATTTTCATATAAACATCTTTACCGACAAATCTTTCTGCAAGCTCCTGCATCTCGGTGTCTCCCTTCTTTCTCTTGATCTTAACGGTTATAGCTCGCCATATTTCTTTTTTGCTCTTGATAGTAAAAATCAAAAGCAAAAACAGGAGCAACCATCCGATATTCATAGCATTTCTCCTCCCGTTTATTTCAGAGAAATATGATGTTCGGATATAAAATCCGCTGTCCCGTGCGCATATTTTGCCTCACGGATATTGGCACCAATGGATGTTCCGCTTCTGCCAATCTGATTTGAAATAATGCTTTCCCGCTGTTATTTCAAAGCTTTTACCAGATTGATGATCAATACAGCAAATTCAATAGATCGCTCCGCAAGTTTATCGTTTTGCATATCTCAACCACCTTTCCGAATAAAGTATAACAAAAGCGTAAAGTTCTGTCAATGAAGCGTTTGCTGGCGCAAAAAAGCGCGGCATAAATGCGCCGCAAACACGAAGCGGCGGCGTTGCCGCCATGAAGTGCGAGCAAAGCTCGCATGAAGCGAAGCGCACCCCGTTCTCCTCCGTGTGGCGAAGCCACGCTTCATAGGGTGAGACGGTAGTGAATGACAGCCCGGTGGGCTGTCAGAGCCGTCGAACCGACCAAGCAGGGCTTTGCCCGTGGCGCGACCGAAGCCCTGCTTCATTTTTCATGCACCGCAGGTGCGCTTCATTCAAAAAAGCCCCTTTTGTCTATCGACAAAAGGGGCTTTTTTGTTGGTGGGCGCGAATGGGCTCGAACCATCGACCTCCCGCGTGTGAGGCGGGCGCTCTAACCAGCTGAGCTACGTGCCCTGGTGACCCGAACGGGAATCGAACCCGTGATACCGCCGTGAAAGGGCGGTGTCTTAACCGCTTGACCATCGGGCCGGGAAACGATTTCCCGGCTGAATGGCCGGGAATCGGTTGGTGGCTGTAAGTGGATTCGAACCACTGACACTGCGGGTATGAACCGCATGCTCTAGCCAACTGAGCTATACAGCCATATTCGGCGTCCTATATCGGGGACGCTGACTATTATACTCTATACTATCCCGGTTTGTCAACACTTATTTTTTGCTTTTATCAAAAATCTCCTATTTCACGCGTAGGCTGACCTCGCCGGAGCGCAAAAGCACGGTCTCCCCCGCCTCATCACGCACCAGCAGATGTCCCTCATCGGTGATCTCCTCTGCCGTCGCGCAAAAGCGTTCGTCCCCCCGGCTCACCGTCACCCGGCGACCGAGTACCACCGAGCGCCGGCGGCTCTCCGACAGAAAATCGCCGCTCGCCGCCGTCGCGTATGCCGTTTCCCACTCCTCAAGCAGGGCGGCGATCAGCGCCGCGCGGCTGACGCGGCACCCCTCCGCCTCCAGCGATGTGACGATCGGGGTCAAAGTCGGATCAAAGGACGGGCGGGCGACATTGATCCCCCAACCAAGCACGACAAAATCCGGCAAATGCCCCTCGGCAAGGATGCCTCCCGCCTTTTTGCCGTTCATCCACAGATCGTTGACCCATTTGATCCCCACCGGGCAGGCGGAAAATCGCTCGATCGCCCGTGCCGCGGCAACGGCGGCGCAGGAGGTGATATATTCCGCGCCGACCCCCGCCGGGCGCAATATGACCGACAAATACACCCCGCCGGACGGCGAAAAGAACGCTCTGCCGCGACGCCCGCGTCCGGCGGTCTGTGCGACGGCGACCACCGCCGTTCCCTCCGGGGCGCCGGCAAGCGCCAGCCGCTTTGCCTCATCATTCGTCGAGCCGGTTTGCGGCAAAACGGTCAGCGACCGCCCGAAAACCGCCGTGTGCAGTCGCGCTCCGACCGCCTCCGCCGTCAGCGGTTCGTGCCGCTCATCCATCGTCTTCCAGCTTGAGCACCGCCATAAATGCCTCCTGCGGCACCTCGACGCTACCCAGTTGACGCATCCGCTTTTTGCCTTCCTTCTGCTTTTCGAGCAGTTTCTTCTTGCGGGTGATGTCGCCGCCGTAGCACTTCGCCAGCACATCCTTGCGCAGAGCGCGTACCGTCTCGCGGGCGATGATCTTGCCGCCCACCGCCGCCTGTACCGGCACCTCGAAAAGCTGGCGCGGGATATTCTCCCGCAGTTTTTCACACATTTTCCGGGCACGGGCATAGGCATTGCCGGAGAAGAGTATGAACGAAAGCGCGTCCACCGTTTCCCCATTGAGCAGAATGTCCAGCTTAACCAGATCGGAGCGGACATATTCCTTAAACTCGTAATCAAAGCTCGCGTATCCCTTGGTGCGGGATTTGAGCGCATCAAAAAAATCGTAAATGATCTCGTTGAGCGGCAATTCATAGTGTATATCCACACGGGTGGGGTCAAGATATTTCATATCCTTGAAAACCCCACGCCGCTGCTGGCACAGCTCCATAATATTGCCGACATAATCGTTCGGCGCGAAAATGTGCGCCTCGGCGATCGGCTCCTCGGCATACGCGATCAGCGTCGGATCGGGATAATTCGACGGATTGTCGATCATCAGCACCGTGCCGTCGGTCAGCGTGAT
>CALDHV010000205.1 GCA_937902305.1 uncultured Clostridia bacterium | reverse complement strand
TGCTTCCATTTCTGCCAATAAATCGGTTAACTTGTTTTGATTTTCTTCAATATAATTTTTAAGTTTGCCCTGCAAAAGCGAACTGCCCATTTTTGCTTGCATATCACTTTCTGCATTAATCAAATCCATAATACCTTCGGCTTGGTCCATGCTCATTTTGCCGTTTATGAAGGCACGTTTAGAAAATTCCCCTTTTGTTGCCATAACTGCGCCGTATTCAATGCCGTTTTGGTAGAAAACGGAAGCGGCCTGAACGCTATTGGCACCAGCCAATAACAACTTGATGAGGCCTTTGCTGTTGTGAACGCCGGTGGTGGCTGACAAGTCGCAGCGTAGTTTGCTGCTCAAAAGTCCGGTCCAGCGCAGTGTGTTGCTCAGTTCTGATTCGTGGCCGTCCATCCCTGTGGAAGAAAATTCCATTTTGTCGATGTTGATGTCAGGGGCATAAAAACGATTGAACATAATCAGCGAACTGATGCCTGTATAGGATAATTGTTGCAAAGCGTGCGACATATCTGTGAAATAGGTGGAAATTTTCAAACCGAATGGAATATCAATGGTTCCTTTTAGATTTTCGATTAATTCCAAATAAGATTTCATATATGCATTTGCATCTTTTTCCAAATCGGTTGGAAGAATAAAGTAGTTGATTTCCAACGCTTTGGCACCTGCCTCTTCAATCATTTTGGCATATTTTGTCCAACCTGAAGGCGTAGCGCAGTTGATACTGGCAATAACGGGAATCGACAAGGTATGGGTGGCCGTGTGGATCAATTCCAGATATTTGTATGCGGAAGCCATTTCTTGGTATTGGGCCACATAATCGTATGCCTGTTTGTACATAGAAGCATCGTCGTTGTTGAGGATGGAATTGACATCGTTTCTAATTTCCTCTTCAAAAATAGACTTTAAGGTGACGGCACCGAAACCGCACTCTTCGGCCTTTTTCAAATTCGACAAGTCTTTTGTTAAGCCGCAACTACCTAAAATCAAAGGGCTGCACAAATTAAAGCCCATATATTTTGTTGAAAGATCAATCATAATTTATTGTTTTTGTTGATTACTATTTAAGGTTTAAGGCAAAGTCAAAAGTACTTCCAGGTTGAATTTCGCGAGGTTCCTGACCGAACTTGAGCACGCGCATCGGGCGTTCACCCTTCAAGGTGATGCGGTCGTTTTCTACCCACAGTGCAGTGGCTTCACGCAGTCCGGCCACGGTAATCTGCTGGTTGACAGCCAAAAATTCCTCAATACGCACCTGACGCGTTTCGCCGCCGTGGCGGATGGCATCGTTCACGTTTTCTGGATAAGGATCCACATAATGAGGATTGATTTGGAAAGGCACAAAATCGAAGCAGTTGAAGCTTTCAGGCATCACCACAGGCATATCGTTGGTAGTACGCAAAGTGGGGCAAGCCACATTGGAGCCGGCGCTCCAGCCCAAAAACGGAGTACCTTCCAACACCTTGCGACGCACGGGCTCAATCAATTTATACTTATGCAGTTCTGCCACCAAATGAAACGTGTTGCCGCCGCCCACCATAATGACATCGGCATTCCGCACGGTGGACAGACGGTGCGCGATGACGAATACCGTGCGTCCCTCCATCAGCTTATCCATACCGCGCTGGACGATCGCCTCGGTGCGGGTGTCGATGGACGAGGTCGCTTCGTCCAAAATCATCACCGGCGGGTCTGCGACCGCCGCGCGGGCGATCGCGATGAGCTGGCGCTGTCCCTGCGACAGATTGGTGCCGTTGTTGGTCAGCATGGTGTCATACCCCTGCGGCAAACGGGTGATGAAATCGTCCGCTCCTGCCAACTGCGCGGCGCGGCGACATTCCTCATCGGTGGCGTCCAGCTTGCCGTAGCGGATATTTTCCAGCACTGTCCCGGTAAAGAGGTTGGTGTCCTGCAATACCAGCCCGAGCGAGCGCCGCAGATCGGCTTTTTTGATCTTGCCGACATTGATGCCGTCATACCGCACCTTGCCGTCCGCAATGTCATAAAAGCGGTTGATGAGGTTGGTGATGGTGGTTTTGCCCGCGCCGGTCGCGCCGACAAACGCTACCTTTTGTCCCGGCTCGGCATACACATTGACCCCATGCAATACCGGCTTATCCGGGTCGTAGGCGAAATCCACATCCGTCAGCCGGACATCGCCCTCCAACAGCGTGTAGGTGGTGGTGCCGTCCTCGTGCGGGTGCTTCCACGCCCACAGTCCGGTATGCCCCTCTGCCTCGACCACCGACATATCCGGATTGAGACGCGCATCCACCAGCGTCACATAGCCGTCGTCGGTCTCCGGCGCCTCATCCATCAGCGCAAAGATGCGCTGTGCGCCCGCAAGACCCATGGCGATGGAGTTGATCTGCTGGGAGACTTGGTTGATATTGCCGGTGAATTGCTTGGTCATATTGAGGAACGGAATGATGATGTCGATCGAGAATGCCAGCCCGGACAGGCTTAAATTGGGAGTGCCGGACAGAATGAACAGACCGCCGACCAACGCACAGATCACATACAGCACATTGCCGATATTCATAATGATCGGGCCGAGGGAGTTCGCGTAGGCGTGGGCTTTGTAGCTGTCCCGCGCCAGCTCCTCATTGATGCGGTCGAACTCCGCCTGTGTTTGTCGTTCGTGGCAGAATACCTTGATGATCTTCTGCCCGTTCATTGCCTCCTGGATATATCCCTCGGTCTTACCCATCGACTGCTGTTGGCGCACGAAAAACTTCGCCGAGCCGCCGCCAATGAACTTGGACACGAAGAACATCGCCACCACACCTGCCAGCACCACCAGCGTCATCCAAATGCTGAACCGCAACATAATATACAGCACGCTGATGACGATGACCGCCGATTGAAGGAGGTGGGGAAGCGCCTGACTGACCAACTGGCGCAGGGCGTCAATGTCGTTGGTGTAGTAGCTCATCACATCGCCGTGCTTGTGGGTGTCGAAAAAGCGTATCGGCAGGTTTTGCATTCCGTCGAACATTTTGCGACGCAGCTTGTCGAGGAAGCCCTGCGTGATATACGCCATCAGCTGATTATACACGGTGATCGCGGCGATCGCCAGCACATACAGCCCGATGAGGACGAAGATCAGCGGCAGGATGCGGGCTTTTGCCTCATCCCAGTTGAAATTGCCGCTGTCAAGAAAATCCGTGATCACCTTTAATACCTGCTGGGTGAACAGTGCGGGAACGGAGGACACGACCGCGGAGAAAACAATGCACAAAGCGGTCAGCGGAATCAGTACCGGGTAGGAGCGGAGCAACAGCTTGAGCACCCGGCGCAAAACGCCGGCGTTGTGCTTTTTTGAGGGCTTATTCATCGTGATCACCCCCGTTCGTCTGCTGTTCGTAGATCTCGCGGTAAATATCACAGCTTGCGAGCAGCTCGTCGTGGGTACCGATGGCGGTGATGCCGCCGTTATCCATCACGATGATCCGATCGGCATCCTGCACCGACGAAACGCGCTGGGCAATGATGATCTTGGTCGTTTCGGGTATGAACGCGCGGAAGCCGGCGCGGATCTGCGCGTCGGTCTTGGTGTCCACCGCGCTGGTGGAGTCGTCGAGAATGAGGATCTTCGGCTTTTTCAGCAACGCCCGCGCAATGCACAGGCGTTGCTTCTGCCCGCCGGAAACATTGGTGCCGCCCTGCTCGATGTGGGTGTCGTACCCTTTTGGGAACGAGCGGACAAACTCATCCGCCTGTGCCAATCCGCACGCGGCGACCAATTCCTCATCGGTGGCATTTTCATTGCCCCAGCGCAGGTTTTCGGCAATCGTGCCGGAGAAAAGCAGATTTTTCTGCAAAACCATCGCCACGGCGCCGCGCAGGGTGTCGAGGTCGTAGTCGCGTACGTCAACCCCGCCGACCAGCCCCCGCCCCTCGGTCACATC
>CALDHV010000204.1 GCA_937902305.1 uncultured Clostridia bacterium | reverse complement strand
GCTGTTGTCGCTGACGGCGCAGGATGCCGTGCGCAATGCCGCAATCCCCCCCGTGCCGATCTGCGCGACTGCGGAGATCCCGGAGAAAGTGGGGGCGGCGCTATGAGCTTACAGAAAAAGAATGCCGTCATCCATGCGTCCGCCGCCCGCGAACGGGAAAGCTTTATCGAGTTTTTCTGGGAGACGGTATGCTGTTGGTTGCTTGCCATCGGCACGGCGTTATTGCAGAATGCCCAGCTTCCCTGTCCCGTATCGGTCTTTTCCATTCTGTACCAAACGCTGGCGACCGTTGTCATTCTGGCACTGTTTTCCCGCCGCTGGTTCATTATGCTCATCACAACGATCCAACTGGTGCTGTGCGGACTGCTGTTACTGGTGTTGTTCCGCGTGCCGGTCGGGGAGTTTTTAACGGGTGCCGGAGATTTCTTCGCCTGGTGGATGAACGATCTGCCGGAGGATTCGGCACTCTTTAACGACACCAATATGCTGATCGTGCATATTTTGCTGAATATCGGCATCAGCTGTCTGATGTTTTTCGTGGTACGGGTATCTCGCGGGGCGTTGCCGCCGATCCTCGTCTGCGCCGCGATCTCCTTGGCGGTGCTGGCATTTGGTGAGACCGACAACAGCGCCGCCGCCACCGCCGTTTATATGGCGGGGTGCCTGCCGCTGGTGGCGCGGGATCAGTATAGCGGGCGCTTCCTCTTTTCCGGGCAGGAGAAGTTCCGCCCGATGGGGGCGCGCGGCAGTGTGCCGACGCTGGCGGGCATCGTTTGCGCGGCGGCGGCGGCGGGACTGTTCTTTATGTTGCCGTCGGATACCGCCGACTGGCGCACCCGTGGCTGTACGGAATTGACCGCCGACATCCAGTCCGCCATTCATCTCTTTACCAGTGATCAGCGGCGTGCCGATTCCTGCTCGCTGGCAGAGCTCGGCTTACAGCCGTATCAAAACCGCATCGGCGGCACTCTTGCCAATCAACCATCCACGGTGCTTGCCACGACCGACGACGACACCTCCCGGCTGTATAAGGTGACGAGCTACAGCTACTATTCGGGCGAGCTGTGGCAAAACCGCTTTGAGCCGGCTTACCGCGTCAACGGCCCGTGGAAGAAAAAGCAGACCGCCTTTCTTGCCTCCAACGCACTGGACGACCCCGATTGGAGCAAGATCCTGCGAGACGGCGGCATCGCCAAAAAGGTGACGGTCACGCTGACCGAGGAGCGGGCGCTCCTGCCAACGCTCGGGCAGACCGTTTCGCTGACCGAAAGCATCGAAACGCTCAATCCGCCGCTCTTTAATGCCAACGGTGAGGTGCTGTCCTTCTACGGCTATCCCGCCGGCTTCTCCTATACGCTGGATACCCAGCAGTATGTGTTCCAAAACGGTGCCGTCGGCGACGATTTTGCGCTGTACCAACTGCTGGCGACACGCGGGGATGACCCGTATTTCGACGGCGGGATGGAGGAATATCTGCAACTTCCGGACGATTATCCGCAGGAGGCGCGCGAGCTTGCGGAGAAGGTGGCGGGCGGCTATGCCGCACCGATCCAGCGTGCCTATCTGCTGGCAAAGTATTTTTCCCGCGCCAACGGGTATAAATACAGTGAAAAACCGGGACATCTGCCGCTGGAGGAAACCGTGGTGGACAACCTGCTGGAAACCAAGACCGGCTACTGTGTCTATTACGCGACGACGATGGCGACGATGGCGCGTTCGCTTGGCATCCCGTCCCGACTGGCGGCGGGCTACCGGACTGTGCTGGATGCCGATACCGGCGCGTTCGTTATCAACAGCGCTCACCCGTATGCATGGGTGGAATGTTATTTCCGCAATGTCGGTTGGGTCGCTTTTGACCCGACCCCGGTCATCCACCAGGGCAGTGCCGCCGAGGTGCCGGAAAAGGAGCAGACCGAGCAGGAGGAGCCGATCCCGCCGCAAAAGGACGAGGAGCACGAGGTCAAAGACCCGAACGCGTTGTGGCGTATCCTGCTGATCGTGCTGATCGCCCTGCTGGTGCTGGTCATCGTGCTGATCGTCCTGCGTATCCTGCTGGCACCGGCGGAATATCACTATGACCGCGTGCGGCAGAAATATCGCGCTCCCGCCGGACGGCTGGAGTTCTACTATCAGGATATTCTGCGGCAGATCGCCTGTCTCGGCTTCGGGCTGTTCCCGGATGAGACGGCGGACGAGTGGATCTCCCGTCTGGAGCCGCCGCTCGGCAAGGAACGCACCGGGGCAATGCGCGCCGCGATACGCCCGGTCATGGAAATGCACTACGGTAACATCCTGCCGAATGATCGGCAGGTGATAGCCATTCGACAGGTGCACGACTCTCTTGAAAAGGAACTGCGGCGGCAGATGAAGCCGTTGCGGTATCTTATGGAACGCCGGCTGCTGTTGCCGGTGTCCTCTGCGGCGGCACGGCGCTACGATGCCTTTGCTCGCAAGAATGCCCGGTGATCCCCACTACTGCTCGCCATATGGCGAAGAAACGAGGTTGCTATGAGCACATTAAAACTCACCGAAGAAAAAAATGACCGTCTGATGCGATTGTGCCGCTATACCCTGCTGTTTCTGCTGATCGCGCTCGACCTCTTTTTCGTGCTGATGCTTGGTATGCAGGAGGACGGTGCGCTGTCGTTGGTGGGCATACCGCTCCACCGCACCGTTTTTTCCATTGCCGCGTCCGTCCTGGTCTCGTTGGCGCTCACGCTGTGGATCGCTGCTATACGGGGCAGGGTGACGGTACCCGGCGAGGGCAAAAAATGGTTTGCTCCGGTCACGGCGGCGATCTTGTCTTTCATTTTGATCTCCTTGACCTATATCTACCTCGGCGTGTGGCCGCTCGGCACCAAGTCGGTATTGCTGGTCGATATGCACCATCAGTATGCGCCGTTGCTGAATGAACTGCGCTACGTGATCCTGCACGGCAGAGGTATGACCTATTCGTTCCGCATCGGACTGGGTACCGGCTTTTTGCCCGCTTTTGCTTACTATCTTGCCAGCCCGCTCAATTTCCTGCTGATCGTTTTCCCGGAGCAGTATCTTTGCGAGGCGATCCTCACCATCACGCTCATCAAGGTTACGCTGTGCGGCGGCTTCTTCACGCTGGCGATGCAGGGGATCTTCAAGCGCCGCGATCTGACCGTCATCCTGCCCGGTGTGCTGTATGCGCTGTCGATGTACACCTTTGCCTATGCGTGGAACATTATGTGGCTGGATGTCGTGTTGCTGATGCCGCTTGTCGTGCTGGCACTGGAGCGCCTGATGGACGGCAGGGGCGGGGTACCGTATGCGCTCCTGCTGGGGCTTGCACTGCTCGTCAACTACTATATCGGCTTTATGCTGTGCATTTTCCTCGTGCTGTATTTTGTCGTGTGGTCGTTACGCGAAAAGCGTGACAGAGTATCTCTGCGCCGCGGCTTCGGGCGCTTTGCCGGCTATTCTCTGCTGGCGGGCGGATTGGCGGCGATGCTGTTGATCCCGACCGCGCTGTCCCTCGGCACGACCTCTGCCGCCGGTAGCGGTATCCCCGCGCTGGATGCCAATTTTGATTTGTTCGACATCTTCGGCAGGCTGTTTTTCGGCAGTAGTCCGACCATCCGCTCCGGCAATCTGCCGAACATCTATTGCGGTGTGCCGGCGGTGTTCCTGTTGCCGCTCTATTTCAGCCAGCGTGAGATCCCGGTGCGCCGCCGTATTGCCTACGGTGGGATGATCGTCGTTCTGTTGTTCAGCTGTACGATCAATCAATGGGATCTGCTGTGGCACGGTCTTCACGTCCCGAATGATCTGCCTTACCGCTTCTCGTTTGTTGTCGGCTTTGCGCTGTTGCTGATCGCCTGCCGGATGTTGACCGAGATGGAAAAGATTCGTCCGGCGCAGATCTTCGGCAGTCTGGTGGGCTGTGCGGTTTATCTGATATTGTGGGAAAAGCTCGGCGGCGACAAGGGCCCGAGCGCCACGGTGCTATACGGCAACCTGTTGCTGTTGCTTCTGTACGGCGGTGCGCTCCTGCTTTGCCGTTTGCGCAAGATGGAGCCGCGCACAGTGCGCCTTATGCTGGCGGTGCTGGTTCTTGTGGAGGTGCTGTTCAGCTCCACCGATGCGGTTATGCAGGTAGATAAGAGTGAGTTTTATACCGCCCGCAACGATTATCTCGATAACGAGGCGAGCGATGCCAATGTTGCCGCGATCAGCCGCGCACAGGAGCTTGCCGCACAGAATACCAACCGCTTCTGGCGTATGGAGCATCTGCCGCGCAAGACCTGCACCGAGACATCGCTTTATCACTATAACGGGATCACGACCTTTGCGTCCAGCAACCCGTACAGCACCACCAAGCTCATGGGACAGCTCGGCTATGCCATCAACGGTGTCAACAGCTATATGTACAGCTCGTTCGTCCCGTCGCTCGACTCGCTGTTCGGCATCCGCTATTTGGTGTTGGAAAGCGATCTGCCGAATCATCCCCAACTGATTAAGGTGGACACCGTCACCGTGGGGAGCAGTATCCGCTATATTTATGAAAACCCGCTTGCCTTGCCGGTCGGCTTCTTTGCCGATCGCGCGCTGACAGGCTTCCGCGGGATGGATTACGCGCCGTTTACCTGTCAGGAAAATCTGCTGACCGACCTGCTGGGGGAGGAGACGCGGCTCTACACGATGTTGCCGCAATCCACCGACAGTATGCAGTCCAGCATCGAGGGAACGCAGTTCTATAAGAATGAAACGGAGCCGGAGGTGAATTATTCCGGCACCGTGGATACGCAGGGGCAGTATTTCGCCTATGTCGATTGCCGTGCCGCAGAGCAGCTTACCGTGACGGTGACGGATGCCGACGGGAACGGTCTCGGCACATGGGGCGCCAGCGTCACCGAGCCGTATATTATCGATCTCGGTGAATTGATGCCCGGTACGGTCGTCACGACCAGGGTCAATGGCAACGGCGCGATGTCCGGTAATGTATATATTGCCCGGCTGGATGCCGATAGAATGCAGGCGGTATTCAGTCAGCTTGCACAGAATGGCTACCAAGTGACCCGCGCTACCGATTCCTCGCTGACCGGCACCGTGACCGCACCGCGGGATGGGCTGATGTTCCTGTCTATGACCTATGATGCCGGCTGGACGGCGACCGTGGACGGGCAACCGACTGATATTCTTCCGGTGGATGATACCGAGGGTGGCGCGCTGATGGCGATTGATCTGCCTGCCGGTGAACACACCGTCACGCTGAAATATCGCCCGCGCGGACAGGTGCCCGGGCTCCTCATCACCATTGTATGCCTGCTGATCGTCGCGTTTATGTTGTTGCCGGAGCGTATCAAGGCACCGGTGCGCGACAAGGTGCGGGTACTCCTGCCTCGCCGTGCCGCTCCTGCGGTGGATGCGGAGGACGCGGCAGCGAAAGCCGCACCGACACAGGATGATCCGCCGATACCGACTGAATGACAAAAAGCTCCTTTTCGTTTCACCGAAACGAAAAGGAGCTTTTTTCTTGAACATACCCGCATAATGTGCTATTATAATAGGAAGAATAGTTTAAAAGAGGGATCGGCGATGATTTTTCACGGCTTTCAAAAAATGACCCTGCTCGATTATCCGGGCAAGGTTGCCTGCACGGTATTCACCGGCGGGTGTAATTTGCGTTGCCCGTTTTGCCATAATGCCCCGCTCGTGACCGAGCTTGCCCCCGCCGAGGACGGCTTTATCGAAGCCGAGGTGCTGGACACGCTGAAAAAGCGGCAGGGGGTGCTGGACGGTATTGCCGTCACCGGCGGCGAGCCGCTGTTACAGCCGGGCTTGCCCGCCTTTCTCGAAAAGGTGCGCGCGCTCGGATTGTCGATCAAGCTGGATACCAACGGCACCTTCCCCGATCGGCTCCGCGAGCTGGTACAGAATGGACTGGTGGATTATGTGGCGGTGGACATCAAAAACTCTCGCAAAAAATACGCACTGACCGTCGGTGTCCCTGATTTTCGGCTTGACGGGATCGAGAAAACCGTCCGTTTCCTGCTGTCCGGCGCGGTGGATTTTGAGTTCCGCACCACCGTCGTGCAGGAGTTGCATAAGCCGGAGGATATAGCCGACATCGCCGATTGGATCGCCGGCGCGCCCCGCTATTTCCTGCAAAACTTCGTGGACAGCGGCAACCTGATCGGGCACGATCTGCACGCCGTACCTAAGGAAACACTGACGCAAATGCGCGACATTGCCGGGAAAACCGTCGCACAGGTCGGACTACGCGGTGTGTGAAAAAACGGCACAGATGATAAAAAACACAATATATTGTGTTTTGCCTATTGACATCTCCACTATATGCGTGGTATACTAAACTGCAGTTTTGAAAAAGGAGATGTCACTATGTATACCGTAATCAAGCGGGACGGGAAGAATGTTTCATTCGATCTCGATAAGATCCGCAAAGCCATCATTCGGGCATTTGAAGCCTGCGAAAAGCAGTTCCATCCGTCGGTTATTGATTTTCTTGCCTAAGATGGTAAGAGTTATATCGATATAGTTCTGTTCGTCCTCGAAGCAATCCGAATAGTTGTAGGTGACAACGCAACCTTGTTCAGTAGGTTGGAAGTTCATCTTTTCTATTCCAAGGAGTTAATTTTTCATTCATATATACTCCTCCTTATAACAATTATTATAACAAAAGTACTGAGGTCAACATCAAAGGCCGTTTGTATACAATGGGCAAGAAGAACATAAAGTGGCCTATCCCTCAGTCTGCAATCGATGCAAACCTGTATGGCAAACTCTGGCAGAATTACGGCTATGATGGATATGACCCTTCATGCGAAGTCTGGAATACATGGCAGGAAGCTGTTGAAGATGAAAATAAGGCACAATAAGGTGAATAATTGGTTAATTAGGTTTTGTTAGTAATTGCGGGGAAGAGGAATGCAAGTTCCTCTTCCCCCTTATTAGTATTAATAAGAATGAGTAAAATAAAGATACTTTTCATCACTATAGTATTGGCTTGCATTCCTGTCCATGCTCAGAATCAGGAACTCATTCAGAATCTTAGCGGCCGGAACACCATTTCATTGGATGGAACTTGGAACTATATCGTTGATCCGTATGGACATGGTGGTTATATGCGCCCGAACGGTTTTGCTCGAGACAGAGATTTTGATGGAACAGTACTGCAGGATTATGATTTTGGTTCTTCTCCAACCCTTCATGTTCCTGGCGATTGGAACACTCAGTCAGACAAGTTGTACTATTATGAAGGCATTTTATGGTATAGAAGACATTTCCAATACACCCTTGAATCCGGAAACCGGCTGTTCATCCGTTTTGAAGCCTCCAATTACGAAACTGTAGTTTTTCTCAATGGGAAATTGTTAGGCGTGCACGAAGGTGGATATACTCCATTTGAGTATGAAATAACAGATAATGTCATTTCTGGCGATAATTCCCTGGTCGTTCGTGTAGATAATAAGAGGCGTGAGGATGGAGTGCCAACATTGAACACGGACTGGTGGAACTATGGAGGTATTACTCGTTCAGTTTATCTGGTGCAAACTCCGTCCACCTTCATAAGAGACTATGGCATACATGTAAATCCTGATAATGACAGACTTGTAGAAGGATATGTTCAGCTTGATGGAGGTGAAACAGATCAGACAGTCAATATATCAATCCCGGAGTTGAAAATCAATGCCAAAGTACAAACTGATAGTAACGGATATGGATCTTTTTCCATCAACTCCAAGCCTGTATTATGGGACGTCGACAATCCAAAGCTTTATGATGTCATCTTGACGAGCAAGGATGATAAAGTAAAAGATCAAATCGGCTTCAGAACCATAAAAACAGATGGGACAAAGATCTTGCTTAACGGCAAAGAATTTTTTCTCGCTGGAATTAATGCCCATGAAGAAACAGCATTTAACAGTAGCCGGGCGAATAATGCCGCTCAGGATGCAATCCTACTTCAATGGGCAAAAGATATGGGATGTAATTTCGTAAGGCTGGCACATTATCCTCACAATGAGGATATGGTTCGTACAGCTGAAAAAATGGGCTTGCTCATTTGGTCTGAGATTCCTCTATACTGGGGGATCGATTGGAAAAATGAAAAAACATACCAGTTAGCTGAGCAGCAACTTGAGGAGATGATATCCCGTGATCACAACCGTTGCAATATTATCATCTGGAGCATCGCCAATGAGACAGCCATTAACCCTGATAGAACCGCATTCCTGACAAGGCTTGCCGAGAAAGCAAGATCAATTGACAACACGAGGTTGATTGCTGCAGCTATGCAAAACAGAGAGATTGAACCTCTTCACATGACATTGACAGATCCATTATGCGATGTCCTCGACATTCTAAGCTTTAATGAGTACATCGGCTGGTATGACGGACCAAAGGATAAGTGTGATAAGGTCAAGTGGACATTCCCTGTTGATAAACCTGTCGTAATCAGTGAATTCGGAGGCGGTGCAAAGTATGGTAACTTCGGGTCTTCAGAGCATTATTTTACCGAAGATTATCTGGATGAACTGTATGAACATCAGTTTCAGATGCTTGATAGAATTCCAGCACTTGCAGGAACAATTCCATGGGTGTTGAAGGATTTCCGCTCGCCTCATAGATTGATTCCCGGCATTCAGGATGAGTTCAATCGCAAAGGTCTTTACTCCGATCAGGGACAGAAGAAAAAGGCATTCTATACTGTCCGTGCATGGAATTTACGCAAGACTGGCAAAGCGGAGTAAACTGACTGGTTATTATTCGTTATCTTAACTCCTTAATAGAGATTATATTATGCCATATATTACAGACGATTTCCTCCTCTCGAACAGTTTCTCGAAAGAGTTGTACCATGAAAGTGCCGAAGGCATGCCAATAATTGATTATCATTGCCATCTTGTCCCTCAGCTGATAGCTGAAAATGTACAGTTTGGGGATATTACTCAACTGTGGATTGTAGATGGACACTATGGCGATCATTATAGATGGCGTGCTATGAGAGGCAATGGCGTTTCTGAGGATTTTATCACGGGG
>CALDHV010000203.1 GCA_937902305.1 uncultured Clostridia bacterium | reverse complement strand
CAGAGAAGAGAGCCCTCATCCAGAGACAGGCGTTCGGCGAGGGTCGGGACGGAAAAATCGGTCATCCACGGGTAGCGCACCCGCGCAAACCGCTCGAACGACGCCTGCGCGACGGCCGAGAAGTCCGTTTCGGTCTTCTTCCTTGTCCGTCCCTGCATGGGCTCCCACCCGAGCCATTCGATCGTATGCCCGGAGTTAACCCGATAGCCGGCGATACGGTTGGCATAAGGGCTCCGTTCCAGGTAATCAATGGCACGATCGAGCATCTTCGCCATCGCCTCACGAGCTTTCTGCGACGCAAACGAGAAGTTGATATTATGAGACCCGCCGTCGCGGTTGATGACGCCCTCCTCGTCCCTGCACATCTCACCGGGATTGGCCGCCGCCCAGTCCTGCGGCGGATAGATGACAAGATCCCAGATGAACTGGCAGTCCGGAGGAACGGCCCGCCGCCAGATTTCCGCCGCATGGTCGAATTCGGCCGTATCGAGAATCTCGCCGCGCGGCCACCAGAGATGGAAGTCCGGACTGACGAAGACGAGATCGTACGGTGCCGTTGACATCCAGGGCGTCCCGTTCGGGTTCATGGCCATCCGCCCGTTGTTCTTTCCCCAGACGGGAAAGAACGGTTTGCCGTCGCGCACAAACGTCGGGTAGCCGCCGACCTCACGGACGGCAAGCGTCGAGGGACGTTCGAACCCGGGAACGGCATCGACCCGGCGAAGATCGTCGTTGTTTCCGTGATGCCCTGCACCGCGAAGAAGTTTGAGGTCGGTCGCGATCAACTCAAGGAAAACGGCCTGCCGGATGTGGATATTTCCATCACCACCCGTGAGCTGGCGCGTATGATCGAGCGCGCGGGCATTCAGTTTACCGCGCTCCCGGATGAGCAATTCGACGACCTGCTGGGTGTCGGCTCCGGCGCGGCGGTCATCTTCGGCGCGACCGGCGGCGTTATGGAAGCCGCCCTGCGTACCGCGAATGACTGGTTGACCGGCAAGGACAACGAGTCGCTCGAGTTCCACGATGTCCGCGGTACCGACGGCTTGAAGGAAAAGACCTACACCATCAACGGCGTGGAGCTCAAGGTCGCCGTCGCGCACGGCATCAAGAACGCCAACTACGTGATGGAGCAGATCAAAGCGGGTACCGCCCCGTGGACGTTCGTCGAGATCATGTGCTGCCCCGGCGGCTGCGTGACCGGCGGCGGTCAGCCGATCCAGCCCGCCTCTGTGCTGAATACCGTCGATCTGAAAGCCCTGCGCGCAAAAGCGCTGTACGATCAGGATGCCGGTATGAAGCTGCGTAAGAGCCACGAGAACCCGACCGTGAAAGCGGTTTATGAGGAGTATCTCGGGGAGTACGGCGGTCATAAGGCGCACGAGATCCTGCACACCACCTATGTGGCGCGCAAAAAGTTCCGCTGATAGCATTTGAACCCGATCGGGGCTGTCGTGAAAGCGACAGCCCCGATTTTTAGCCCTGATTTTTGTTTTTTATGTTTTGACAAATGGGTGTATTTATGATATACTTTGAAAGATTATAAGGAATACTGTTTTCTGACGGAACGGGGGAAAGCAATGAACAAACAACTGCGAAAGGAACAGCTTCGGGCACTGTTTGAGCCGGAGCGGGTCTTTGGCCGTCTGCTGGCGGCGTGGACGTTCTTCATTTTCTTCCTGCTCATCCGTAGCGCAAACGGCGCATTCACCGCGCTGTCGTTTGCCCAGGATACGCCGCTCGGCTTGATCGCCGTCATAGTCGTCGCGCTGTTTGTCGCTTTTTCTGTCGTCTTTCTTCTGCTCAAGAGCCGCTTTGAGACCGATAGCTGGTTTTTGTTGCTCGGCGCAACAGCGTGCGTCTGCCAATGGGCAAACCGGGCATCGCTCGGCGGTGCCAATCACGGCTTACTGTCGGATAATACCGTGATGTTCTGGCTGGCGGTAGCGGTCGTTTATGTTCTGTTCCTGCTGTATGTTTTGCACCGCAACGAGGCGCTGATTGGGCAGATCACCGTCGGCAAACGCGGCGGGTGGCTCATCGCAGTGGCGGTGGGGGTTTTGTCCTGCTTCGTGATGGCGTATATCGGGGCATATCGGTACCTGTCCTATTCCACGCCGAACTTCGATTTTGGCCTGTTCTGCAATATGTTCCACTATATGAAAGAGACCGGACTGCCGCTGTGTACCAGCGAGCGTGATGTTCTGCTGTCCCATTTTGTGGTGCATATTTCCCCCGTCTATTATCTGCTGTTGCCGTTCTACGCGCTGTTTCCGTCGCCGCTGACGCTGGAGATCGGGCAGGCGGTCGTGCTGGCATCCGGGGTGATCCCGGTGCTGTTGCTGGCGCGGCAGTACAAGCTTTCCGGCAAGCTGACGGCGGTGGTCTGTGTATTGTATGCGCTGTATCCGGCGTTGAGCTGTGGCACGCTGTACGACATCCACGAAAATTGCTTCCTGCCGGCGTTGCTGTTGTGGATGTTCTATTTCTTCGAGCGGAATAAGCCTCTGCCGATGTTTCTGTTTATGGCGGGCGTGCTGATGGTCAAGGAGGACGCGGCGATCTATGTGATGCTGTTCGCGCTGTATGCCTTGCTCGGTCGCCGTCGGTATTGGCAGGGCGGCGTGATGTTTGTCGCCGCGCTGGTGTATTTCTTCGTCGCACTGGCTATTCTCGAAATGACCTCGGCGCATTATGCCGCGTTTTATGCACAGCAGGGGGCGACGCCGTGTCCCTCGATCGCCGGGCCGATGATCGACCGCTTCGGCAATTTGATTTACAATGCCGATGACGGGTTGCTCGGCGTTATCAAAACGGCGATCCTCAATCCCGGCTTTTTGTTGACGCAATTGTTCGGCAATCCCGACGGCAACTGGAACAAGGTCATTTATGTCCTCGAATTGTTCCTGCCGCTCGGTTTTCTCCCGTTCTGCACCAAAAAGCCGTCCCGTTGGTTGCTCTTGACGCCGGTTTTGCTCAATACGCTGACCAACGCCGCCACCGGTGTGTATCAATATCAGATCAATTTCCAATACTCCTTTGGGGTGACGGCGTTTTTGACATACGCGATGATCGTCAATTTGCCGGAGCTGAAAAGTCCGACCCGGCGCACCCTGCTTTCGATCGGTGCGGCGGCGACGCTGACGCTGTATATTATCACGCTGACACCGCAGGCGCACTACTATCGGACGCTGTATGATATTAACCGTGAACGGTTTGACACGCTTAATGCGTCGCTCGATCATTTTCTGGACGAGGTGCCCGCCGATGCGTCGATCGCTGCCGACACTTTCTTTGTTGCCAAGCTTTCCCGCCACGATAATCTGTACGATGTCGAATATCACGAGGATGAGCCGGATGTGGATTATGTGGTGCTGGATGCGCGGGCAGGCTATCCTGAGAGAATCGTCGACACCTGGACGGCACTCGGCTATGTTGATTCCGTCTATTCGACCGAGGGCTTTACCGTGATATTGCAAAAGGGGGAGACACCATGAAGCCAATACTGTATTTTGTCATTCCCTGCTACAACGAGGAGGCAGTCCTGCCGGTGACGGCACCGCTGTTTATCGGCAAGCTCCGCGCGCTGGAGGAGGCGGGCAGGATCGACCCGCGCAGTCGTGTGATGCTGGTCGATGACGGCAGTAAGGACGGCACGTGGGATATTATTGCCGCGCTTGCCGCCGATGGGCCGGTCGAGGGGGTGCGTCTGTCCCGCAACCGCGGGCATCAGAACGCTCTGCTGGCGGGGCTGACGGAGGCGTGCGAAAAGGCGGATGTCACCGTCAGTCTGGACTGCGACGGGCAGGATGACATTAACGCCGTGGACGCGATGCTGGATGAATACGAGGCGGGGTGCGATGTCGTTTACGGCGTGCGGAAAAGCCGCACGACCGATACGGCGTTCAAGCGGACGACGGCGCAAGGGTTTTATAAGCTGATGAACGCGATGGGGGTTGAAAGTGTCTATAATCACGCGGATTATCGGCTGATGAGCCGCCGCGCGCTGAACGGGCTTATGCAGTTTGGCGAGGTCAATCTGTTTTTGCGCGGTATGGTACCGCTGGTCGGCTTCCGTAGCAGTAGCGTGTATTATGACCGCACACCGCGTATGGCGGGGGAGACGCACTATCCGCTACGTAAGATGCTGATGCTGGCGATCGACGGTATCACCAGCCTGTCGGTCAAGCCGCTTAAAATGATCACCGGACTGGGACTGCTCGTGTCGTTGCTCAGTCTGGCGCTGATCATCTGGAGCGTGGTGCGGTATTTCGTCGGCTCGACCGTCACCGGCTGGAGCAGTACGATGTGCGCGGTGCTGTTCCTCGGCGGCATCCAGCTTTTGTGTATCGGGGTGCTGGGGGAATATATCGGCAAGATCTACGCGGAGGTCAAGCACCGTCCGCGGTATATCGTGCGGGAACGGGTGTTGCCGCCGGAGGATAAAACGGAGGATAAACAATGAAAAAGCTGTGGCAATGGATCCGCTCGCTGGTGGATGAAAAGCTCATCAAGTTCATCATCGTCGGGGTCATCAATACGGTGGTCGGCACGGCGATTATGTACGGGCTGTATAATTTTGCGCATTGCAATTACTGGATCAGCTCGGCGACGAATTATGTTCTGACCAGTATATTGAGCTTCTTTCTCAATAAGTATTTCACCTTCCGCAATAAGCAGAACTCCTGGAAGCAGGTGCTTCGGTTTATCATCAATATCGCGGTTTGCTACGTTCTTGCTTACGGTCTTGCCAAGCCGCTGACGCTGTGGCTGTTGCGGGATGCCGGGCAGTCGTTGCGTGAAAATGTCGCGATGTTCGTCGGTATGTGCCTGTTCACCGGCTTCAACTACCTCGGACAACGCCTGTTCGCATTCAAGGAAGAATAAACAAAACGTATAAAAAGCGGGAGCTGTCGCCATGGCGACAGCTCCCGCTTTTTTTCTATTACATCAGTCAAAGCTGATGTCGAGCAAGCCGGAGGCATCCTCCCAGCGGTTGGCTTCCTCCTTGGCACCCATCACGACGGCGATGGAGGTCTGTCCGTTTCGCGTGGCGGAGGCAATGAGACAGTAGCCCGCTTCATCGGTGGAGCCGGTTTTGAGCCCGG
>CALDHV010000202.1 GCA_937902305.1 uncultured Clostridia bacterium | reverse complement strand
CCATGACGTCGTCCGACGCGGTGGCGACGCTGCAGAACCGGCTGAAGGATCTGAAAAAGCGCAACGTGGGCATCACCGACCGTACCGGCACGGCGTTCCCCGTGATGTGCGCCGGCGGATGCGCCGAGGTACTCAATTCCGTGCCGCTCTACTGGGCGGACAGATTACAAGATGTCCCCCCGGCGGCGTTTTATTTGTTGCATTTCACCACCGAAGCACCCACGGAGGTCTCCACTGTACTGCAGGCGCATCGCGACGGTGCCACACCCCCCGCCACTTTCACGCGGGGACTGTACCGACGCGGTGTACAGTAATTGTTTTCATTGATGAAAGGAAGTCAATATGGCAACTCATTCTAATCCCAATTCCCGTAAAACACTATTACTGCTGACCGTCATCGCCGTGATCGTCGCGGCATGTCTGGCGGTAGGGATCGCCATATTGTCGTTGCGTTCTGCACCGACCGGCGCAGAGCCGTTCTCTGCGCCGGGCATACCGACTACGGCGGCAACGACCGCCGCGCCGACTACGACGGGAGCGGAAACCACGACCATGACCGCCATCTCCACAACAACAACCAAGCCGGTGTATACCTTTAAGGAGCTGACTTTCAGCTCCCCGAGCAAAACGACCCTCACAACGACAGAATCCTCCATTTCGTTTTTGGGCAGTGCCGACCCGGCTTTCCCGCTGATGATGAACGGTAAAGCGGTGCCGCTGTCCTCGCTCGGCGGTTTTTCCCTAGAGGAGCCGCTGGAAATCGGGCTGAACACCTTCATCTTTAAGAGCAACGGCAAGACCGTGACCTACCGCATCACCTATAAACAACAGATTCTCAAAAGCGTTACACCGAGCACGGCGCTTTCTGTCGAGGGAAACAGCTCGGTGCAATTCGCCGCGGTAGCCCGCAAAAAATCCGCCGTTAAGCTCGTCTTTAACGGAAAAACCGTCACAATGAAGCCGGGCGACGAAGGGAACGAGGAAACAGCGGACGATCAATCCGATTTTACGACCTATGTCGGCACGATGACCATGCCGACCGCCAAAGCCGGACAAAAGCAAAGCCTCGGAGCAGCGTCGATCACCGCGACCTTTAACGGATTAACCGAGACTCGCAAAACCGGCGCCATCACCGTTTTGCCGGGTGCCAATACCAATCTTATCGCCATCACAGCGGATTACGCCGAAACCTTTTCGGGAACAGCGGTCAACGATTATTCTCGCCCGGTCAATGCCTATCTGCCGAAAGGCACCATCGACCAGGTCATCAAGACCGGCACCGCCGCCGGGCACAACTACTATCTGCTCGGATGCGGACGGTGGGTGTATACGACCGATGCGCAACCGACCACGGCGATGAAAACCGTCACCAATACCAAGCTGACCGGCGGGACGGTCAATGTGAACGAAAAAGCCACCGTGCTGACGCTGGAGGCAGACTGGAAAATACCGTATAATGTCGTACTCGGGCCGCAGACCTATGAGGCACCGAACGCCACGCCGCCGAGCTATGCCATTTCCAAGCAAACAACGCAATATGTTGATTTGACATTCTACTACATCCTCACGCACCCCAACGCGCCGGATATGTCGTGCAGTCCGCTTTTCCGCGCATCGGAATGGCGCACCGACAGCGCCGGCAATCCCGTCCTGCGGCTTATTCTGCGCAATACCGCCGCTTTTTACGGCTATTCGGTCAAATGGAACGGCAACGAGCTTACGTTTTCCTTCAAGCACCCGACTGCGGTGAAAAACAACTCCGATGCGGCAATTCTATCTGGCGTGCGCATCGTGGTTGACCCCGGTCACGGCGGTTCTTCCTCCGGCACATACGGAACGATCAAGGGGCTGTATGAAAAAACGCTGACGCTCGACTACAGCCTGATCCTGCGAAGAAAATTACAAGCATTCGGTGCAACGGTTGATATGACCCGCACCACCGACACTTTACCGGATAATCCGACTATGGCGACCCGCACCGCACACGCGCGCAACAACCATACTGACCTACTGTTGAGCGTCCATATGAACGGCTCGACCTCCGCCAACGCAAGCGGCTGTACGCTCCACTATTTTAACGAATACTCTCGCGGTATCGCCGGAGGTCTTACCGAACGGATGCGGGCAGTGGAAAAGAAATACGGCATTGGAAACCGTCAGGTCGTCACGACATGGAGCCCGTTCTTTATGGCGCGGGTACACGACTGCCCCGCTGTATTGATCGAATGTGGCTTTATGACCAACGCGGCGAATATGGCAAGGCTGGTGGATGATACCTACATCGACGAAATGACTGATGCGATCGTCCGCGCGGTGATTGACTATTTCCGCTCCCTGCCGCAATTCGAGATCGCGCCGCCGACCGAGCCTACTCAGCCAACCGAGCCTACTCAGCCAACCGAGCCTACTCAGCCGTCGGAAACGGAATAGAAAAAACCGCTCCTGCTTCGAAAAGCGGGAGCGGTTTTTGCTTCGATTATTTACCGGTCGCCAGCGCCAGCGTATCGCGGGCTATGACCAATTCCTCATTGGTCGGGATGACCCACGCCGGAATGGCGGAATCGGCGGTAGTGATCAGCGTTTCCTTGCCGTGCACCTTGTTCGCCTCATAGTCGCACTTCATACCGAGGAAGCTGAGCGCCTCGATGATTTCCGCACGAACGCGGGGCTGATTTTCGCCGATACCGGCGGTAAATACCAGCGCATCCAGTCCGCCGAGCGCCGCAATATAGCCGCCGACGTATTTGAGAAGCTGATAGGTACGCATATCCCACGCGAGCTTGGCGCGCTCATCGCCGCGGGCAACAGCATCCTCGATGTCGCGGTCGTCGCTGTACTGACCGGAAATGCCGAGTGTGCCGGATTTCTTGTTCATGATCTCATCCATCTGCTTCGGAGTGAGATGCTCTTTTTCCATAATGTAGGTCACAGCAGAGGGATCAAAGCCGCCGGAGCGGGTACCCATCATAAAGCCGTCAAGCGGAGTAAAGCCCATTGATGTATCAACGCAAACACCGTCTTTAATGGCGGTAATCGAACAGCCGTTACCCAAATGACAGGTAATTATCTTTATATCCTTTTTGTCTTTGTTTTCGAGAACGGCAACACGGTCGCTTAC
>CALDHV010000201.1 GCA_937902305.1 uncultured Clostridia bacterium | reverse complement strand
CCCTGATTTGCCTGATCGTCAAATGCAATCTCAAGGAGCGTCCGGGTGTATTTCAGAATATGGTGGAAACCGGTGTTGAATATCTCGACAACTTTTTCGGTGATGCGCTCGGAAAGGGAAAATCGCGGCAGTATTTCTGCTTTCTTTCCACATTCTTTGTGTTTATCCTCTTTTCCAATTACTCCGGACTGATCCCCGGCGTCGGCTTGACTGACTATGTTAAAGCGCCCACCTCCTCCCTATCCGTAACACTTGGGCTCGGCTTGCTCGCCTTTGTGTACCTGCAGTATTGCGGATTAAAGTGCGGTGTCAAGCATTATTTCAAGCGTTTTGTCAGCCCGATGTTCTTTATGCTCCCGCTGTTGGTGCTGGATGAGATCGTCAAGCCGGCATCCCTCTCGTTACGTCTGTTCGGCAATGTTTTCGGCGAAGAAACCGTCACCGAACAGCTCTACGAGATCCTGCCGATCGGTGCGCCGGTCATTATGATGGCGCTGTCGGTGCTGTTCTGCGCGTTGCAGGCAATCGTGTTCACCATGCTCGTTTCCATTTACCTCGATGAGGTAACGGAAATCGAACCGGAAAATAAGAAAACCAAAAAGGAGAAATCACTATGACACAATCCGGACTTATCGCACTTGCGGCGGCGATCGCTATCGCTGTCAGTACCATGTTCCCCGCGCTGGCGCAGGGGCTTACTGCCAAGGCGGCAATGGAAAGCATCGCCCGTCAGCCCGATGCCGCAAAAGACATCCGCTCCTCACTCATCATCTCGCTGGCGATGATGGAGGCGTTGACAATCTATGGCTTGCTGATCGCTTTTATGCTGATCGCCAAGATCTGAGGAATGCCGTATGACCATTCAACCGTCCCTCATAATATGGACTGTTTTGTGCTTTATCGCACTGTATTTTATACTGAAATACCTGCTGTTTCGCCCGATTTTGTCCGTGATGGATGAGCGAAACCGAAAAATTGAAGACGCGCGTCGAGCGAAGGAAGCACAAAAGCAGCAGTTGGAGGAGCAACAGCGCCTGCTGACCGCCGCGCGTGAGCGTGCCGCAGAGGATGCGCGTATCCGGCAGGAAAAAGAAGCAGAAATGTTACGTCTGGAGGGAAAAGAGCAGTTAGAAAACGCCAAAGCGAAGCGATTTGCATTTATGGAGGAATACCGTCGGAAAACCGACGCCGATTTTGACGACGATATGTCAAAGGCGGATTCCTCCGTCGATCACGCCGCCGATCTCTTCCTTTCCCGTCTCTTCGAAAGCTGACGATCGCCTATGGAAATACTGTATTACATTGCTAATTTCTTGATTTTGGCAGGTCTGATCGCCCTGATCGGGCGAAAAATGATCGTGTCTCTTTTCCGTAATCGTCGCTATCGGATTGAAAACGATCTGCGGGAGGCGGCGGAGGCATTGCCACCTGCCGATGAGCCCGAGACAGAAACAGAGCTGTTGTCACCCTCTGCCGCGCCTGTTATTGATGCCATCCGGCACGAAAACGAAATGAAGCTTACAAAGCTGGAGGAATATACCGCGCTCGAATGTAACGAGCTGGACCTCGAAAAGACCCGCCGGGAGCAGAAAGCGATCTTCGCTCTGCTCAAGGAACGCGTGCGCGAAAAATACGACGACAAAGAGTTTGCCGAGGCGGAAAAGCGGCACAACGAAATCCTGATGGATGATGTTCTCTCTCGCATCACATTGACGGCGGGTGATATGTCCTATCTCAAGCATCACGATGTATTGTATGTTACGCTGACCTCTGCCGCTCCCTTGCCCGATAATTTTATTCGCAAGGTGGAAAAAGCGGCAACATCTCTGCTTGCTACCGTCGGCGGAAAGATCTCTTACTGGGTCAGAGAAGATCCCGCTCTTATCGGCGGTTTCAGTCTGCGTATCGGCGACACGATTTACGACGGAACGGTCACAGAGCATCTTTATCTGCTTTTTAAGGCAGTCGAGAAAAAACCGCTGACCGGAAAAGATACCATCGATACGATTCTTAACGCTTTAACCGAACAGATCGAGCAAATGACCCGCCGTCTGTCGGTATATCAAGTCGGCAGAGTGATCTCCGTATCCGACGGCATCTGCTGGATGGACGGTCTTGCAGATATTATGTACGGCGAGGTCGTTGAGTTCGACTGTGGTGAACGCGGAATGGTGCTGGACATTCAAAAAGACAAGATCGGCTGTGTCATATTCGGTCGATTTGAGCATATCGAGAGCTTTTCGCGTGTGCGCCGCGTCGGCAGGATCGCATCTGTTCCGGTCGGTGACGGCTTGCTCGGGCGCGTCCTCGATGCGATCGGTAATCCGATCGACGGCAAGGGGTATCTCCCCCATGACGGCAAACGCCCCATTGAGTTCGGTGCACCTGCTATCCTCGATCGTGCCGCCGTCAGCCGTCCCCTGGAGACGGGTATCAAGGCGATCGACGCGATGGTGCCGATCTCCCCGGCGCACATCGACGCGGAGACGCTGGCGAAGGACCTGCGCATGGCGCGGGAGAAGTGGGGGTTGCGGCGCTTCGTCATCACCAACAGCGGGGCGGAGAACATCAAGACCTTCGACGACACCTGCACGGAGCCCAGCCGCCTGCGCGGCGAATACATCTCGGACCTGCGGAAGCGGCTCGCCGGGACGGACATCGAGCTCGGCTGGTGGTTTTGTCCGACGCTCCGCCAGGGGATGAAGGACAACAACCCGACGGTGATCTACACGACGGACCTCGCGGTCCGCGCGGCCGAGCCGTTCCGGAACTTCCTCGAGCGGAACTGCGACGAGCGCCAGCACGCGTTCTTCGTGAGGACCGCGGAGCGCCTCTGGGCGAAGGAGGGCGTCGACGAGCAGGGGCGGACCATACGCATTCCGGCGAAGGTCGACGAGCGCAGCTTCTACGTGCTCCTGCCGAGCTTCTGC
>CALDHV010000200.1 GCA_937902305.1 uncultured Clostridia bacterium | reverse complement strand
AGACGGTGCGGCCCTCATACCTGCCGCGCAGCTCCGCCAGCAGGCTTTCCGGCAGTTCCATATCGTGCATCGCGGCGGAACGCACCATCACGCCGGCGGCACCGTTCATATCCTCGCCGATCTCATATTGTGCGCCCAAACGGCTGGTGCCGCAGGCGGCGATCTTGTTCAATGTGCAAATCTTCATTTGTTACGCTTCCTTTCCGAAATGACACCTCAGCCGTTCTGCTTTTCGAAATCGCTCATAAAGGCGACCAGCTTCTCGACACCCTCGACCGGCATCGCGTTATAGATCGAAGCACGCATACCGCCGACTGAGCGATGCCCCTTGATGTTGACAAAGCCGGCATCGGTCGCCGCCTTGACGAACTTGGCATCCAGCTCCTCGTTGCCGGTGACGAACGGGACGTTCATCAGCGAGCGATCCTCCGGCACGACGGTGCCGCGGAACAGCTTGGACTGATCGAGGAAATTGTACAGCAGAGCGGCTTTCTTCTCGTTGATCTTCTGCATATTCTCCAAACCGCCGATCTCGTTCTTGATCCACTCCAGCACCAGCTTGACCATATAGATGGAGTAGCAGGGCGGGGTGTTGAACATCGAGCCGTTTTCGGCGTGGATCTGATAGTTGAACATCGTCGGGGTGATCTCATTGGCTTTTCCGATCAGATCCTCACGGATGATGACCACCGTCACACCGGCAGGGCCCATATTCTTTTGCGCGCCGGCATACAGCACGCCGAACTTGGAAACATCAATGGGGGTAGAGAGGATGCAGGACGAGGCATCCGCGACCAGCGGTACATTGCCGGTCTGGGGAAGCTCATGATACACCGTGCCGTAGATGGTGTTATTCATACAGATATAGAAATAGTCCGCATCGGGGGTGAAGGTGGCGGGGTCGAGCTTCGGGATATAGGAGAAGGTCTTGTCCTCGGAGCTGGCAACGACATTGGCTTTGCCGTAGCGCGCCGCTTCCTTATACGCTTTTTTCGCCCACTGACCGGTGACAACGTAGTCCGCCTTGCCACTGCCGGTCATCAGGTTGAGCGGGATCATCGCAAACTGCGAGGAAGCGCCGCCTTGCAGGAACAGCACCTTATAGTTATCCGGAATGCCCAAGACTTCACGCAAAAGCGCCTCGCATCCGTCGATGATACTCTGATACGTCTTAGAGCGGTGAGACATCTCCATCACGGATTGTCCGCATCCCTCATAATCCAACATCTCAGCGGCGGCTCTTTTGAGCACGCTTTCCGGCAGCATCGACGGGCCGGCGGAAAAATTGTACACTCTTGCCATGGCTCATTCCTCCAAAAATATTATTTTTCCCTGATTTTGCATCGCATTATATATTGCGGGACGATGCGAAAAAAGATTGTGTTAATTTTATATCATTCAAAATATTTTGTCAACGATTTTGAGGAACTTTTTCCATTATGTACAGAATATTTTCGTTTCCATTCTCCTATTATAGTGTTTTTTGTTCCTCCACACAGCCAGAGTAGCAGAAAATACATTCCCGAGAGTATGCAACTCCCGGTTGACAGCCCGATCCAGCCTCCGGGAAAGGGCAAAAATCGCCCGAGAAGCCGCAGGCATACTCCGGACAGCAGAGCGCACAGCACCGGCACCGCAAAGGCGGCGCCGAGCCCTTTTTCGGTGCTGCTGACCTTCATCAGCCGGCGGGTAGATAAAAACGCGGTCAGCAGATTGCTGACCACCATCACGAAAAGGAAGCCCATCAGCCCGTAGCGAGGCAGAAGCGCCCATACGAGAATGATGCGCGTCACCGAGTCGATGACCACCTGATTCGTCTGCGTTCCGCCGACAAGGAAGTATATTTCCGCATCGGGAATTCCGAAATATTCGCGTATTTTGCCCTTGGCGCTTTCCGAGTATTTGTCAAAGCCGTACGCCGTAAGCT
>CALDHV010000199.1 GCA_937902305.1 uncultured Clostridia bacterium | reverse complement strand
AAACGCTGGCGGCGGCGATCGTGGATGTGACCCGTGCCCGCCGGGCGACGCGGGTATGCGACCCGTGTTGCGGCTCCGGCACCCTGCTGATCGAGGCGGCGCTGGCGGCGCGCGGGATCGCACCGGGCAAAAACCGGCGGTTTGCCGCGATGTCGTGGAGCAGTATCCTGCAGGAGATATGGTCGCAGGAGCGGGAACGGGCGCTGTCGTATGAACGGAACAGCGATTTTTCCGCCCGCGGCGGCGACATCGACGCGGCGGTGCTTTCCCTGGCGGCGCAGAATGCCCGCAAGGCGGGAGTGGGGGACGCGATTTCCTTTGCCGAAGCCGACCTGCGGCGGTTTAAGCCGGAGGGGGATACCGGACTGGTGCTGTGCAATCCGCCCTACGGCGAGCGACTGCTGGATGTGCAGTCCGCGCGGACGCTCTACCGCGTGATGGGGCAGGTGTTTTTGCCGAAGCCGGGCTGGAGCTACGCGATCATCAGCCCGGACGAGCAGTTCGAAAAACTTTTCGGCCGCCCTGCCGACAAACGCAGAAAACTTTACAACGGTATGCTAAAATGCCAACTTTATATGTATTATAAGTAAAGGAGTTACGGCGGACTATGCGACATGTCTTTATTCTCAATCCCATGGCGGGGAAATCCAAGCTGGCGTTGACCTTCAGGGATAAAATCGAAGCGTATTTTTCGGCGCATCCGGAGCGGGAATATGCCATCCGTCTGACCGACGGCGTCGGTGCCGCGACCCGCATCGCGCGGGAGGAGTGTGAAAAGGGCGACGATGTGCGTCTGTACGCCTGCGGCGGGGACGGCACCCTGCAGGAGACCGCCAACGGCATCCCCGACGGCAGTCGCGCCGAGCTGACAGTCATCCCCTGCGGCTCCGGCAACGATTATGTGCGCATTTTCGGTGAAAAGGAGCGGTTCCTCGATCTGGCAGACCTGATCGAGGGGGAGGCGGTCACGGTGGACGGCATTGATTGCGGAGATTGCCGCTCGCTCAATATCGCTTCCATCGGTATGGACGCCAAGGTGTGCGCCAAAATGATCCGCTATAAGCATCTGCCGCTGGTGGGCGGCTCGCTCGCGTATGAGCTGGCGATCGTGGATGTATTCTGCCACAAGATCGGAGACCGGCTGAAGATCACCATTGAGGGAGTCAACGGCACGGTACAGCGCAAGGGACAGTATTTGCTGGCGCTGGCGGCAAACGGGCAGTATTACGGCGGCGGCTATCACGGCGCACCGCAGGCGGTCGAGAATGACGGCGTGCTGGATTTCGTGCTGGTCAAAAAGATCGGTCGCCTCAAGATCCCGGGCTTTTTGGATCGCTATAAAAAGGGAGAGTACGAGGAGCTGGAGTTCTGCGAGCATATCCGCGGCAACAGTATGACCGTGCAGGCGGAGAATCCGACCTATTGCAATGTGGACGGCGAATGTTCGCTCAAGGATGCGATGCATTTTTCCATTCTGCCTTCCGCGTTCCGGTTCGTTTTGCCCGCGTCGCTGGTCAAGGCGCGCGAAAAGGTCAAAGCCGTCGTTTGTAAATAAATTGTGAAAAAAAGGCATTTTTTCGGATTACCTATTGATTTTTTCAAAAAATGGGTTACAATAGGTTTTAGCACTCGGAAATAAGGAGTGCTAAAAATCATACGATCCCGGTTTTCCGGTGAGATTATTTTAGGAGGTCTTTGTTATGTCAATCAAACCTTTGGCAGACCGTGTTGTCCTGCGCTTTGTCGAGGCGGAGGAAACCACCAAGAGCGGTATCATCCTTGCCGGCGCGGCAAAGGAAAAGCCGCAGGTGGCAGAGGTCATCGCCGTCGGCCCCGGCGGTATGGTAGAGGGTAAGGAGATCGGTATGTACGTCCATGTGGGCGACAAGGTGCTCATTACCCGGTACGGCGGCACCGAGGTCAAGCTGGACGGCATCGAGTATACCATCGTCCGGCAGAATGATATTCTGGCGATCGTAGACTAATCAGAGAATGTGGAGGTAATGTAATTATGGCAAAACAGATCAAATACGGCGAGGACGCGCGTAAGGCGTTGCAGTCCGGCGTCGATCAGTTGGCGGATACCGTCAAGATCACCCTCGGGCCCCGTGGTCGCAATGTCGTGCTGGATCGCAAGTTCGGCGCGCCGCTCATCACCAATGACGGTGTGACCATCGCCAAGGAGATCGAGCTGGACGACGCCTTTGAGAATATGGGCGCACAGCTCGTCAAGGAGGTTTCCACCAAGACGAACGACGTGGCGGGCGACGGTACCACCACCGCAACTCTGCTGGCGCAGGCGCTCATCCGCGAGGGAATGAAGAATGTTGCCGCCGGTGCCAACCCGATGGGGGTCAAGCGCGGCATCCAGCAGGCGGTGGACGCCGTTGTCGCGGCGGTCGTTGCCAATTCCAAGAAGGTCAGCGGCACCGATGATATTGCCAGCGCCGCTACCATTTCCGCCGGCGATGCCGTCATCGGCAAGCTGATCGCCGAGGCGATGGACAAGGTTTCCGCCGACGGCGTTATCACCATCGAGGAGTCCAAGACCGCCGAGACCTTCACCGAGGTCGTCGAGGGTATGCAGTTCGACCGCGGCTATATCACGCCGTATATGGTCACCGATACCGATAAGATGGAAGCCGTCATCGACGACGCTTTCCTGCTGATCACTGACCGCAAGATCTCCGCCATCCAGGATATTCTGCCGTTGCTTGAGCAGATCCTGCAGGCGGGTCAGAAGCTGGTCATTGTCGCCGAGGATGTCGAGGGCGAGGCGTTGTCCACGCTGATCGTCAACCGTCTGCGCGGCACTTTCACCTGCGTCGCGGTCAAGGCACCGGGCTTCGGTGATCGCCGCAAGGAAATGCTGCAGGATATTGCCATTCTGACCGGCGGTCAGGTCATTTCCGCCGATCTCGGTCTGGAGCTCAAGGACGCGACGGTCGATCTGCTCGGTCGTGCCCATCAGGTCAAGATCACCAAGGAGAACACCGTCATCGTGGACGGTGCCGGCGATCCCGAGGCGATCAAGGCGCGCATCAACCAGATCCGCAGTTTGATCGAGACCACCACCTCCGATTTCGACCGTGAGAAGCTGCAGGAGCGGCTGGCGAAGCTGTCCGGCGGTGTCGCGGTCATCAAGGCAGGCGCGGCGACCGAGGTCGAGATGAAGGAGAAGAAGCTCCGCATCGAGGATGCGTTGGCGGCGACCAAGGCGGCGGTCGAGGAAGGACTCGTTGCGGGCGGCGGTGTCGCGCTCATCAATGCGTCCAAGGCGCTGTTGCCGTTGCTCGAAAAGGCAGAGGGCGACGAAAAGACCGGTATCCAGATCGTGCTCAAGGCACTGGAGGAGCCGGTGCGTCAGATCGCGCTCAACGCCGGTCTGGAGGGCAGTGTCATCATTGACAAGATCCGCACGTCGGATAAGATCAACTTCGGCTTTGATTTCGCCGCCGAGCAATATGTCGATATGTTCGCGGCGGGCATCGTTGACCCGACCAAGGTCACGCGGTCGGCGTTGCAGAACGCCGCTTCCGTTGCGGCGATGGTGCTGACCACCGAGTCGCTGGTCGCGGACAAGAAGGAACCTCTTCCGCCTGCTCCGGCGGCACCCGCCGGCGGTATGGACGGTATGTATTGATCGGATCATCCCAAAAAATCAGCAGGGCACATTGCATAGCAATGTGCCCTGTTTTTTTGGTGCCTTTATCAAAAGTACCATTCACCGTTTGCGGGATACATCCCGTTGCCGTACCAGCGGAATTGCTCCCGGAGCAACTGCCGCAACAGAAAATCATCGTTGCCGTTGGGGTACTTGACGATTTTGAAGCATTCGGCATAGGGGAAAGAAACGATGTGACCGCGGTACTGCGCCTGGATCTCCTTTTCGCGCCACAAGCCGCTCCCTTTTGCCGTCGGTTGGTCAAACAGCATCAGGCTTTGACGCACCTGCGGCATCACGTCGGTCACATTGATCGCAAAATCCGGGTGGAAATAGTCCGAGGTCTGATTGGGACCGGCTTCAAAGGCATATACCTCGCGGATATGCGCTCCGTGTACCGCCGCCAGGCATATCGCCGCATAGGCGCTTTTTGCCGATATCCGATGCTCGAGGTGGTTGTCCCGCGGATAATGCAGGAACACGATGTCCGGCATCTCCTCCAGCAGAAGTCGCTCCAGTTGTAGGATGACCGCCTCGCCATCCTCGCAAATAGAGCGGTCGCGGTCGCCGAGCACTACCTTGTCTGCACCGAGTATCTGTGCCGCCGCATTTTCCTGCTGTTGCCAGGTCGTCTTTTCCTGCGCGGGGCCGGCGGCTTTGTGCCACAGCCCCGAGGTGTTGATGTATTTTACCCGGCAACCGCGGTCGGTGAGCAGGCGCGTTACGCCGCCGAGCCCGTATTCACATTCATCGTTGTGTGCGCCGATCATCACGACGCGGATTGGTTGCTCCAAAATGATCGCCTCCCTGCAAAAATACCTGTTTGCCGCCAATTATAGCATGGGCAATGCGGCGTGTCAAGGTTCGGATCATTTAACCCAACAGCACGATCGGAATGAGCAGAGGACGGGGGGAACCGTCCACCCCGATGCGCAGGATCACCTCGTTGCGGGCGGATACGGTTTCGCCGGCGGTCAGCGTGAGCGTCGCCGTGGAAACCGGGTACTGTCCGTCCCGGGTGTGCTGACTGCAATAGACCGTGCGCGGATAGTCGGCGGTGAAGCCATCCGGCAGGATCACGTCCAGTGTGTAGTAGTATATCCGAAAGATCTTCGTGATCAGCGTGAGATCCACCGTGATGCTTTCACCCGGGCGAACGGTCGGCTCGCGGTCGAGCGCCACCGTCACATCGGTGAAATTACTGCGTGTGTCGAAGGAGTACGGCTTGCGGGACAGAAACGCCTTGCCGCATCCGTGCAAAACGGTGTCCGCGGCGACGGGATCGTATACGGAGTCGCCGTCCGTCCATTCCACCCGCACGCCGTTGGCGAGCAGGGTCGGCAGGATCTGATCCATCACCCGGTCGGTCAGCTCCTTGCAGGTGTGCGGTACGCCAGGTCTCATCCACCAGTCAAAGGTGCGGTTGAGCGCAACGGTGATGATCGCATCCCCGATATACTCGGTCAGCTCCTGCGGGATGCCGGCGGTACCGCCGAGGATGCCCAGCACCGCGCCGCAGGTCGCACCGGTGCAGTCGGTATCGTCGCCGCAGTCGATCGCGTAGAGGAGCGACTGCTTGAAATCTCCTTCGCCGTACAGGATGCCCAGTACGGCATAGGCGACATTGGCAGGTGCCTGGAACCAGCCGAGGTCGGCGCTGTCCTCTACCAACGCCTGCCGTACCTCCTTCCAGGGCGTTCCCGCCTTGTAGCCGTCGATCACCATACCGACGCTCCGCGCCACGCGGCTGTCGGCGGGGATGTAGCTGCACGCTTTTTCGACCAGCGTCATACGGTCGGTTTCGAAAAAGGCGAGGCTTTCCATCGCGGCGGTGAAGATTTCCGCCACCGTCCCCTCGGCGATGCCGTGATCGACGGACGCATCCATTACGGCGTATTTGTCGGCGATGTGCGGAAAACCGGGCGTGAGACAAGCCCAGATTTCGGAGCGTATCCACGCGCCGTTGGACTGCTTCCAGTTGTTGTTGAACTCTCCGCACAGCGGCGGCAGGAAGCCGGCTTCGGCATTGCCCTTGCCGATACCGTATTCATTCCACGGCGCGACGATGTGCTTGATCCAGTATTCCGTCAGGTCGTTGCCGGTCAGCGCGTGCGCGCCTACCTCCTCCACCGCCTTGAGCCAGATCAGTTGCAGATCGAGGTCGTCATTCGGCAGGGGATTGCCCTTCGGGGAGGTGAAGCCCGGGATGTCCAACAGCTCCCGTCTGCCCTCGAACGGCGTGCCCATCGTGCCGCCGATGTTTTTGCCCAGCCAGCAGGCATATACCTTGTCGCGGATGGTTTGATAGTTGTACTTGACTGTGATCTTTTCCATAAAAATCGCCCTCCTTTGTTCCCATTATACGGGCGGCAAGGAGAGCGAAAAAGTGCGTATTTTATCTCAAAAAAGTATTTGATTTTGACTTTTTCGGAATTGCAGAGGGGTTTGTCCGTTCTGCTGTCGGAAATCCCGGAAAAATCGGGTGCGGTCGGTGTAGCCACATTCGAGCAATACCGCTTCGACCGGCAGGTCGGTGTCGGTCAGCAGGCGGCGGGCTTTGGCAAGCCGCCTACGGCGCAGATAGGTGGAAAATGTCAGCCCCGTCATCCGCTTGAAGGAGCGGCTGAAATACGCCGGGTCGTAGTGGCATTGCTCCGCGACCTGCTTTTCGGTCAGCCGCTCGCCGCAATGCCGGTCGATATAGGAGAGCGTTTCGCGGTCGAGCCTGCCCGCCTCGGCGGTCATCGGCAAGGACATTTTGCGAAAAATGCGGATGAGCAGGATATTGAGGGCGCAGGAGAGCATCAGTGCCCGTCCGGGGGCGATGCTTTTCTGCTCTGCCGCCACCGTTTCGAGCAAGCCCTCCAGCTGTTCCCGCTCCTTTCCGGCGAAGCGGAGCAGGGCGTTATCCGGATTCACCAGCCCGCGAAAATCCTCATAATCGGTCAGCGACAGCAGAGAAAAGGCGTTCTCGCTGAAGCGCAGACTGTCGTTCACCGCCTCCGGCTTGATGAGGATATCGTAGTATTCCACCTCTCCGCCGACAGTCAGGCTGTGCCGCTGATGGTAGTTGATGAACAGCAGATCGCCCCGCCGCACCGGGTAGTCGCGCCCGTCCACGGTATGGACGCAGGTGCCGCGCAGGGTATATACCGCCTCAACAAAATCGTGGGTATGAGGTTGCTGGGATGTGTCAATCTTATGCCGATGGACAAAAAAACTGCCGTCGAGATACCACTTGTCGCGGTCGTAGGACAGATCATTCATATTGCCCACCTCTTTCGGCGATGTAGTGTCGCGGACTTTCTCCGGTGATGCGCTTGAAAACCGTGCTGAAATAGTTCGGATCGGAAAAGCCAAGTGTAAAGGACACTTCCTTTACGGATTTTCCCTGTTCCAAGAGGCGGATCGCCTGCCGTATCCGCAGGCGGGTGTGATATTCCATCATCCCGATGCCGGCGTAGCGGTGGAATAAAGGCTTGAGCGCCGACTGACTGCAATGTAATTCCGCGGCAACGGTATCGGCGGTCAGATGGCGGGAGAGGTTATCCTGTAAATACTGCACGGCGACCTCGTACTGTCGTGCCCGGCGGGAGCTGTCGGATAAGCCGCCTGCGGCACGCCCGTCCAGCATCCCCGACAGCAGATTTTCGAGCCGCCGCACGGCGATGTCCGCCGTCATCTGCTTTTCCCGCCGGGGTGCGCGTATCTGCTCATGCCTGATCACAAATCCCGCTTCCAGCCCCGTGCGGATCGCCGTCATTTCGTCGATGCCGTCCTGCCCGACGCGGTACACGCCGCCGGTGTCGTCCGGCAGGGTGGACATAAACGATACGACCGAAAACTGCGGCGCTGTACCGTCCGCCGCCCAGATGCGGTGGAACTCCATCGGTGGGTGCAGTACCGCGTCCCCCGCGGTCAGTGTGCACACGCGGTCATCGGCGGCGATGCCGACCGTGCCGCGCTCCACCACCACCAATTCCCAAAAGGGGTGGCTTTCCCCCGTAAAATCAAAGCCCGCCTCGCATCGCCGCAAAAAAGTGGTGCACAGCGCGGTGATCTCCCACGATTTTTGCATGGGACACATCATCCATTCCGCCATCATATCACCCGAAATCAAAGATTATTTGTCTAAAATCGTATTTCATTTGATTTTGATTATGGTATCATCATAGCATAGACCGATGCAAATGTAAAGAGAAAAGGCGGTGCGGAGAAATGGAAAAAATACGGTTGGGGCAGATCGGACTGGGCGCGCGCGGGTACTTTCTCCTGCGGGATGAGTTGCTACGGATGCCGGACGAGGTGACATTGACGGCGGTGTGCGATATTTATCCGGATCGGGTGAAAAACGCGCAGACAATGATCGAAGAAGCGACCGGGAAAAAGCCATTCGGTACGACCGATGCCGCCGAGCTGATCGCACGCGACGATGTGGATGCGGTGCTCATCACGGCGGCGTGGGAAACCCATATTCCGCTGGCGATTGCGGCGATGGAGGCGGGCAAGCCGATCGGACTGGAGGTCGGCGGCGCATACAGCGTCGAGGACTGCTGGCGGCTGGTGCGCACCTACGAACGCACTCGCACCCCGTTTATGTTTATGGAAAACTGCTGTTACGGCGAGCGGGAAACGATGCTGGTGAATATGATCCGGCAGGGGGTGTTCGGTGAGGTGGTCGCCTGCTCCGGCGGCTATTGCCACGATCTGCGGGACGAGGTCAGCGACGGCTGGAAAAACCGGCATTATCGCCTGGATAACTACATTGCCCGCAATGCCGAAAACTACCCGACCCACGAGCTGGGGCCGATCGCACAGATGCTGGATATACACAACGGCAATCGGATGGTGAGCCTTGTCTCGGTCGCCTCCTGCGCCCGGGGCTTGGAGGAATATGTGCGTGAGCAACGCGCCGACTGTCCCGAATTGCAGGGATTGCGGTTTGCGCAGGGGGACATCGTGACGACAGTCATCCGCTGTGCCGGCGGGCAGACCATCACGCTTGAGCTGGATACCACCCTGCCGCGCTTTTACAGCCGCCGACTGGCGGTGCACGGCACAAAAGCCTACTATAATGAGGATGCCGACGCGCTGTTTATCGAAAGCCGTGAGGCGGGACGCGACCATTTCAGCTGGTTGGGCGACAATCGTGGCAATGCCGTCGCGCTCAGTGAGGAATACAACGCACCGCTGTGGCAGGAGTTCAAGAAAAGCCGCGACCACGTCGGCGGACACGGCGGGATGGATACGCTGGTATTGCGCGATTTCTTCGCGCATCTGCGTAGCGGCGAGCCGATGCCGATCGACGTATACGACGCGGCGGCGTGGATGAGCATTACCCCGCTGAGCGAAATATCCATCGCGACCGGGCAGACGGTGGCAATTCCGGATTTTACGGGCGGTCGATGGCATAAGAAAAGGAAATAACTGCAAGGAAGCGGGGACGTTGCCAAAAACGCAACGCCCCCGCTTTATATGTTGCCTTACAGCTCCTTGCAGAACGGCGATGCCCAATAGCCGTTACCGTTGTAGAGATTGTGCCGCGGTGTGTTGGCATAGCCCATCATCACCGCCGTCGGGCGGAAATCGCCCTCAAAGGTCAGCGTGAGCACATTGCCCTTGACCGTGCCGTTCGCCGGGTGCTTTTCGCCCGCTTCATCCAGCACATAGGTATCGGTCAGCCGGTCGCCGTGGACGGTAAGCCCGCCGGCGTGGGAGAAGGCGATGCAGATGCCGTCGGCATCGGCAGTGACGCTTTCCGCCACCGGGCCGCAGTATTCGATGACATCCCCGAAGCGGGTGTTGCGTACGGCATTTGCCAATGCGCGCGCCAGCGTCTTTTTGTGGGTCGGGTGGATCTCGTGGTATTCTCCCGTTTCGACCGGGGTGACGAGATAGGTGCCCGCGACCTGCCGTGTGACCTCCTCTTGCCGGCGCCGGATGATCGCCCAGTCGGCATTGGCTCCCTCGCCGTAGGGCATCAGCTGGACAATGTAGAACGGCAGTTCGTCATTCCATAGGTGCCGCCAGTTGTCGATCATGGCAGTGAGCATCTTGCCGTAGTATACGCCCTCCTCGTGGCAACGGTTGCTTTCACCCTGATACCACAGCACACCGCTGACGGTGTAGGGGACAATGTTCAGCAGACGGTTGTTGTAGAGCAGGTGATCCTGATTGAACGCATAGAGCGTATAGTCATGATGCTTCACTTCGATCCATTGCTGATACTCCGGTGTATCAACGATCTCGGGCGCCGTCCACGCATCGACGCGGGAGGCGCCGGTGGCGCAGGAAATGATGCCGACCGGCACACCGGTGCGGCGGTACAGCTCCAGTGCAAAATAATATCCGATCGCGGTGAACGCCGGCTCGTTTTCCGGAGTAAAAAGGAGCCATTTCTGCTCACGGTAGTGGACATTCTTTTCGTTGTCAATATCGTGCGGCTCGCGGAAAAGACGCAGGTTTGGCTCGTTGTAAAGCTCTATATCGGCAGAGTCCTTCAGACTGAAATCCATATTGGATTGTCCGGCGGCGATATAGACATCGCCGATCAGCACATCGTCGCAGGTGGCGGTATCCCCGCCGACCTTGACGGTCAGCGTGTAAGGGCCGCCGGCGGTGAACGCCGGCAGATAGGCGCGGAATGTGCCGTCATGTGGCGTGAACGGAACGGCTTGACCGTCCAGCTCCACGGTGCCGGCGGCATCTGCCTGCCCGTAAATGCAGATCGGCTTTTCGCGCTGTAACACCATATGGTCGGTAAACGGATACCCTAATTTTAACATATTCTCTACCCCTTTTGTACGGATTTGCCGTTATTATAGCAAAGGGGAATGGGAAAATCAACCGTAAATGCCGCTTTTCAACTTTTTTACTTGACGATTTTTGGCGTTTCTGCTATACTGTATCAGTCATAATTTGTTTTTCTAATGGAAAGGATACTGGCGCTTATGAAGACCAATCTGCCGTTTTTCTTTGATACTTTCACCCGGTACAAAGACACCGACCGCGTTGTGGCGGAGTTCGGGGACGAGCTTTATACCTACCGCGAAATGTGGCGGGATATGAACGCTGTCGCGCGCTATGTGGCACAGTGGGAGGATCGTACTCCTGTCATTGTTTGGGGGGATAAAGAAAACCGCATCCTGCCCTGCATTTACGGCGCTATAGCCGGTGGTCATCCGTATGTGTTCATTCCGTCCTATTACCCGCAGAACCGCGTGGTGGATATTGTCGGAGACTGCGGCGCGAATCTCGTGCTGAACCCGTCGGCGGTGCCGTTTCCGGCAATTGACGGGACGACGGTGTGCGAGGGCGAGGCGTTTGCCGCCCTGCTTGCCGGCTATGACGGCACGCCGCTGGACACCGACCGAGCGCTCACCAATGACGATGTTTGGGTGATCATCTATACCTCCGGCAGTACAGGCAAGCCGAAGGGCGTTGTGATAACAGGCAGAAGCATTATGGTGCGCCGTGAGCGTTTCCGTCCGGACTTTGATCGGTACTATACTTGTCAGGGTGACAAGCCGACCCGGGCGCTGAATATCACCTCGTATGCGTTCAGCATTTCCATTGACCCGGTGTTTTTCTCGGTCGGTGCGCACGCGGCTACGCTGTGCTCGGTGCCGATCACGATCCTGCGTAATTTTCCGCTGTTTTTTGAAACCTTGCTCAAGATCGACCCCGACTATTTTTCGATCACCCCGAGTATGTTCGAGCTGATGCTCAAGGATGAGCGCTTCTGCGAGGCGAATATGCCATCCCTTCGCGGCTGTACCGGTGGCGGTGAACCGTTCAATACCCAAACAGCGCGCCTGTTCAAGGAGCGTTTCCCGCACGCTGACCTGCGTAATGTCTGGGGCTCGACCGAGACCTGTGCCGGCCCGCTGGGCGTGCTGGCGGATGATGCTCTGTTGGAGCGGGAGGGGGTTCTGCCGATCGGATATGAGACCGACCGGAGCGTTTGTGACGCGGTGGATGCCGACGGCAACAGTCTCCCGGACGGAGAGGTCGGCGAAATGGTGATTGCGGGCGGTTTCGTTTCCGATGGTTATCTCAATCTGCCGGAAAAGAATGCGGAGCGTTTCTTTACCAATGCCGCCGGCGCGCGTGCCTATCGCACAGGCGATCTGATTTGCTTTAAGGGCAACTATGTGTATTACAAGGGTCGTATGGATAATATGGTCAAGGTGGGCGGCTACCGCGTCGAGCTGGAGGATGTCGAAAACAACCTCCGCACGGTGGATATTGTTGCCACCTGCGCTGTCGCGCCGGTATACAGCGGCGATTCGGTACTGATGCTGGCGGCGTATGTCGTGCTGAAGCCCGCCGCACAGTCGATGAGCAAGATCGCGGCGGTCAAGCAGATCAAGGCGGCGCTGTCCGGCAAGGTGCAGGAATATATGTTGCCGCAGAAGATCAGCATTGTGGATGACCTGCCAAAGAATACCAGCGGCAAGCTTGACCGGGTGAAGCTGAAAGAAATGAGCCGCTTGCAATAACGGAAAGGATAGATACAGAATGGTCGATTATTCCCCCAAAAGGGTCGAGGTGCCTGCGGGCGCGACGATCTATCCGATCAATTCCGCGCAGAGTATGCTGCGCTGGTCGGAGGCGTTCGCGCTTGAGCGGCGCAAGATGAAGGAAGAAAATGTCATCAAATCGTATATGCTGATCCCGGAGGGCGGCGACGTGTCGGCGCTGGAGCGGGCTTTCAACAAGCTTGTTGAGGACAACGATGCTTTGCGCGAGGTGATGTTCCGCAAGGGCGGCAAGATATATCAGTTCATTCAGCCGTATGCGTATGAGAAGCTTCCCGTGGTGGAGCTGGACAGCGGTGAGGACGCTTTTAAGGCGTATTTAGAGGAGTTCTCTCACCTCATCATCCCGTGGTATAATACACCGGCGTATTTTGCGCAGATCGTGCGCTACGACAAGGTGGTCGCTTTGGTTGTCGCCATGCACCACCATTGCTCCGACGGCTACAGCACTGCGCTGATGTTCCGTCAGATCAATGCCGCTTATGACGCGCTGGTCGCGGGGGAGGAAATGCCCGAGGTCAAGCCTCATTCGGTGGTCAAGTTTTTCGAAAAAGCCGGAAAATACGCTTCGACCGAGCAACACGCGGAGGATCGCAAGTTCTGGCTCAAGACCTTCCACGGTCAGCCGCATTACAGTATGCCGGCGGGCTATCGCTCCGAACTCGGCAAATGCGCGGTCGTCAATGCAACGCTGGACGGCGAGGATTATCAAAAGCTCACCGAGTTCTGCAAGCTCAATAGCTGTACGACTACCAGCGCGCTGATGTCGCTGGCGGCGCTGACCACCTACTGTGTCAAGGGCAAGACTAATTTCTGCATCTATTCGCTGACCCACGGTCGCTCGACACCGTATCTCAAGCAGACCTTCGGGTGTATGATGAACACCGTGCCGGTCTTCTATGACCTCGATACGACGATGAGTGCATCGGAGTTTGCGCAGAAATCGTATATGAGCTATCTCGAGCATCTGTCGCATGGCGCCCTGCCGATGGGTGAGATGGTGCCGATGGGCTATCGGGAGTCGTTCAAGCACCTGCTCAACTTCAACCACGGTTGGCTTGTGTTTAGCTCTCTGGAGCTTGCCGCCGCCGCCAACGTCAAGGATAAGGTGATCGCCGCTCTGCCGTTCACCCTCCTGTCGGAGCAATTCTATGCCGCCGTGATGGACGTTCCGGGCGAGCGGTTCGAGCTGGGGCTCAATTATCAGGCGTTGCGCTTTAAGCGGGCTACCGTGGAGCGGCTGGTGGATGTCTATATGCAGATCATCCGCACCGCGACCCGGCATCCGCAGGCATCGCTTGAGGAAATAAGCCGACTGGTCAAACAATCATAATACGGAGGTAAGGAAAAATGGATACAATCAATGCAGTTTTGGACGCTATGGACGAGGTGCTCGGACTGGATAAGACCGAGATGCAGGAGATGCTGGATACCAATTTGATGGAGGAGGAGCTGATCGACTCGCTGTCGGTCATCACGCTCATCAATACGATCGGTCGCCGTCTCGGTATGACGATCGACCTTAAGCGCCTCAAGCCGGAGGACTTTCTGACGGTGCGCGCGATCGCCGCCGCCGTGGATGCGCAAAAAGACTGAAAATAGCGATTGACAATTGTGTGCCTTTGTGCTAAAATAATTCCGTCTTTATAAAAACCAAATGCCGTGAAGGAATTATTCCCCTTTCACCGCCCTTTCAGAGAGTCGTCGGTCGCTGTGAGACGATAGGGACGAATGTGGGAAGTCTCATTCCGGAGCAGGATGGCTGAACGGTCAGTAAGCTGTCCCGGTTGACCCCGTTACCTTGGTCGGGAGCTTATAGGAGCTTCACAGAGCAGACCGTCCCTTGTGACGGTAAGCAGGGTGGTACCGCGAAATTGTTTTTTCGTCCCTGATGCCGGTTTTCCGGCGTCGGGGATTTTTTTACCGAAAGGGGAAATGATAGTATGAAAACGATCAGGATTGCCGATAGGACTTTGTGCCGCCAGGAGGGCACGCTCGGCTTTAAGGAAAAGCTGGAGATCGCCCGTCAACTGGAGCGACTGTCGGTCGATGCGATCGAATTGCCGGAGATCGGCAATGTGCGCACCGATACGCTGTTGGTGCGTACCGTTGCCTCCTTTGTGAAAAACAGCACGATCTCGGTCGCCGCCGGCTCGACCGCGGACAGCATCGACCTTGCGGCGGCGGCGCTGGCAAATGTCGCGCTTCCGGCGATCCGCATTGAGCTACCGGTTTCCCCGGTCGGGATGGAATATGCGCTTCATAAAAAACCGGCGAAGATGCTGGATTGGATCTCCGCCTGCGTCAAAAAAGCCGCCGCCCACGGCTTTCCGGTGGAGTTCTGCGCCGTGGATGCGACCCGTGCCGAGCCGGATTTCCTTTCTGCCGCGCTGAAAGCGGCACAGCAGGCGGGCGCGACCTCGTTGACGGTGTGCGATTCCGCCGCCGATCAACTGCCGGATGCGTTCGCGGCGTTTGTCGAAAAGCTTGTCGCTGAGCTGGATCTCCCGATCGGTGTGCTGTGCGAGGATCGCTACGGGCTTGCAACGGCGGCGGCGGTGCTGGCGGCACAAAAGGGCGCGATGGTCATCAAGACGGCGGTCGGCGGCTCTGCCGTACCGCTGGAAACGCTCGCCATGCTGTTGCACGATTGCGGCAATACGCACGGGCTGTCGGCGCGGCTCGGCTATACGGAGCTTCACCGTATCATCCGGCAGATCGACTGGATCAGCGGCGCCGGGCAAGAGAAAAAGCCTGCGCCGGTCAAGAGCACGGATGACTCTGTGCGGCTGGACAGCAAGGATGATGCCGAGGCGGTCGCCGGCGCGGTGCTGAAGCTCGGTTATGACCTCTCGGTGGAGGATCAACAGCGGGTGTATGAGGAGTTTTGCCGCGTCGCGGAGAAAAAGACCGTAGGCGCGAAGGAGCTGGATGCGATCGTCGCGAGCGTCGCCTTGCAGGTGCCGGCGACGGTGACGCTGGATAAGTACGTCATCACCTCCGGCAATGTGATGTCCTCCGGTGCGCAGATCGTGCTGATGAGGGACGGCGCGGCACTCAATGGGATCGGGAGCGGCGACGGCCCGATCGACGCAGCATTCCGCACGGTGGAGCAGATCCTCGGGCGGCACTATGAATTGGAGGATTTCCAGATCCAATCCGTCACCGAGGGGCAGGAGGCGATGGGCTGTGCCATCGTCAAGCTCCGCAACGGCGGAAAAATCTATTCCGGCAACGGTATCTCGACCGACATCATCGGTGCGAGCATCGGCGCGTATCTTGCGGCCGTCGCGTTCTGCTTCGAC
>CALDHV010000198.1 GCA_937902305.1 uncultured Clostridia bacterium | reverse complement strand
TGAGCGCGTTGCAGATGTACTGGGAGTCGGAGTAGAGCGCCACGGCGCAGCTCTCCTTGAGGCATTCCAGCCCGGCGATCACGCCCAGAAGCTCCATGCGGTTGTTGGTGGTCTCCGCCTCACCGCCGCTCATCTCGCGCTCAACTTCCTTGTAGCGCAATATTGCGCCCCAGCCTCCCTTGCCGGGATTGCCGGAGCATGCGCCGTCGGTAAATATGTCCACGTGTTTCATTTCGTTACACTCCTTGTTCCTGTTTGGCTATACCCAATATTATAGCAGTTTTTTTTCGCCACACAAGTGCATTTTGGTAAAAAACGGGTCATACTCTTGAACAGAGGGAGCAAAAACACCTTTTTCTTGACAAATGATGAAAAAAAAGGTAAACTATACGATGGCGTAGCGTGTTCGGTATATCGGTCGCCGGTTGTGGAACGGCGTCGGATATTTGCCAGCTCATTATTGCGGAAAGCGATGGGTGCGGAGCCCATCAGCCGGTGCTGTCCGGCAATTATCAGCTAACCTGCGTATGCCCGTATGCCCCGCTGAAAGCGAGGCTCCTTTGCGCCGCGTTTCGGCGCGAACACTATTTTGGAATACCCGCGGCAGACGCGTCTGCAAAGAGAGGCAGGCGTTGTATGGGCACCGGAAGCCGTGCCCGCGGGGGAAAGGAACGAATACAAGAATGTCAGAACAGTCAAAATCAAACCGTCCCGCCGGTGATTCCCGCCGCCGGAACGGTAAAACGCCGTCGCGCGGCGGATACCCGCACGCGACGGACGCAAGCCGCACACGCGGCAATGAAGGGCAGACGGGACGCAAAAATCCCGGTCGCCCCAAGAAAGAAAGAGGAAATCAGCAAAACCGCCGTCCGCAAACGCCCCCGTCGAAGCCCATCCACTACACGATGCTCGGCGGTCTTAATGAGATCGGTAAGAATATGGCGGTGTTTGAATACGGCGATGACGCATTCATCATTGACTGCGGGATGTCCTTCCCGGATGAGGATTTATTCGGTGTGGATGTCGTGTTGCCGGATTTCAGCTATGCGCTGAAGATCCGGGATAAGATCCGCGGAATATTCATCACCCACGGGCACGAGGATCACATCGGCGCCCTGCCGTATCTCCTCAAGGAGATGAACAAGCCCGTTTTTGCCGGCAGGCTGACGGTCGCGCTCATCGACTCCAAGCTCAAGGAGCACGGGTTGAGCGGAAAGGTCGATCTGCACGTCGTGGAGGCAGGTAGCGTCATCACGGTCAGCAAGGAGCTGTCGGTGGAGTTCATCGCGGTCAATCACTCGATCCCGGACTCTATGGCGCTGGCGATCAAGACCCCGGCGGGCTATGTCGTGCATACCGGCGACTTCAAGATCGACTCCACCCCCGTCACCGGGCCGATGATCGACCTGTGCCGCTTCGGAGAATTGGGGAAAAGCGGTGTGCTGGCGCTGATGGCGGATTCCACTAACGTCGAGCGCCCCGGGTATACCCCGAGCGAGCGGGTGGTCGGGGAGAGCTTCGGCAACCTGTTCCGCAAGGCGGAGGGCAAGCGCATCATTGTGGCGACTTTTTCCTCCAATCTCAACCGCATCCGTCAAATTATGACTGCCTCCGAGGCGGACGGTCGCAAGGTCGCCGTGTCGGGACGCAGTATGCTCAATTTTGTCAATATCGCTCAAGAGCTGGGCTATTTGCATGTCCCGGAGGGCTTGCTGATCGACCTCGATGAGATCCATCGCTACCCGAAGGATCGGCTGACCCTCATCACGACCGGCAGTCAGGGGGAGCCGATGTCGGCGCTCAGCCGTATGGCGTTTTCCGACCATCGTAAGGTGGAGGTCGGGCCGGATGACTATATCATCATTTCCGCGACCCCGATCCCCGGCAACGAAAAAACGGTCGATAAGGTTATCAACGAATTGATGAAGCGCGGCTGTGAGGTCGTGTATGAAAAAATGTACGATGTTCACGTTTCCGGTCACGCGTGCCAGGAGGAGCTGAAGATCATCCACGCGCTGACAAAGCCCCATTTCTTCATCCCGGTACACGGGGAGCAGAAGCACCTGCATAAGCACGCCGCACTGGCGCGCACGATGGGGATGCCGGCACAGAATGTGCTGGTCACTGACCTCGGGCAGACGATCGAGCTGACCCCGGATAAAATGGCGGTGGTCGGCAGTGTGACCGCCGGTCGCGTGCTGGTGGACGGTCTCGGTGTCGGCGATGTCGGCAGTATCGTCCTGCGTGACCGCAAACATCTTGCCGAGGATGGCTTGATCGTCGTGGTTGCCACGGTGGACAGCGTTTCGGGTGAGCTGATCTCCGGTCCGGATATTGTATCCCGCGGATTTGTGTATGTCCGCGAGGCGGAAACGCTGATTGATGAGATCAAGGAGGTCGCGCGCGCATCGCTGGAGGATTGCTGTCGCCGGGATCACACCGATTGGGGCGTGATGAAGGCGCGGGTACGGGACGATCTGTCCCGGATGCTGTTCCAGAAAACCAAGCGCAGTCCGATGATCTTACCGGTCATTATGGACGTATAACACAAGAGGAGGAAATAAGAATGAAAGTTGTATTATTGCAAGACGTTAAGGCTCAGGCAAAAAAGGGGGAACTCGTTAACGTCTCCGACGGATATGCCCGTAACTATTTGTTTCCGCGCAATCTCGCGACGCCGGCGGATGCCAAGGCGATGAGCGAACTGAAAAACCGTGAATCCTCGAAGCAATATCACGCCGAAATGGCGCTGAAAGAAGCCAAAGAAGCCGCTGCAAAGGTGGAGGGAAAAGAGATTCGTATTGCTGCAAAAGCCGGTTCCGCCGGCAAGTTGTTCGGTGCGGTGACCTCCAAACGTGTGGCGGAGGAACTTAAAGCCGTGTTCGGCATTGAAGTGGAGAAAAAATACGTCCAGATGGACGATATC
>CALDHV010000197.1 GCA_937902305.1 uncultured Clostridia bacterium | reverse complement strand
GAAAAGTACAAAAAGAAACGACAATCTTCTGTCGAAAATTGTCGTTTCTTTTTGGTGCGGGCGGCGAGACTTGAACTCGCACGCGTGAGCACCGGCTCCTAAGACCGGCGTGTCTGCCATTCCACCACGCCCGCTTGTATTCTTAGGCAATACTACCACGGATGGGTGCAAAATGCAAGACATAATTACAAAATATTTGTAATCAATAAAGCTTCGCTTTCACGTAAATGCTCGAGCAATACCCGGCACTTTGTCGCTTCTACAATGAAATCCTCGTTATCCTTGCCGAGCATCAGCGGGAGTATCTTGGCGCTCACCTCACATTCGGTAACATCGCGGTGGATGAGAAAGCATGGGAACAGCGCTGTCCGTTTTGGAAATTGGTCGCTGAACTCCCGAGCCAGTGTGTCCGTTTGCTTCATATCTCCCTGCTCAAAGGCGGCAATGGCTCTGTCCAGTTGCCCTAAAAGCACCGTCGTTTGCTTCTTTTGATACAGCCGCGTGCACAAACACAGCCCGATCGCCGCAAGCATCAGTCCGACCGCGATCCATATCCGTTTCATTCTTTTTCCTCCGTTTCCTCGGTCAAGATGATTTGATGCACTTTTCCGCCGCGGGTCGCCGTCATCAGGAAAACCTGATCCTCACGGCATCCTTTCTTTTTCAGCGTCCTTTCGATCCAATATCCGTCAATGCCGCAGAAGCTCATTCCCCAGTCGGAGCGCGTTCCGTCGCTGATGATGATGACCGGCATATCCTCCTGCGGCGGATCGGGCAGAAGATCGCCCTTTTCGGACGGCTGGTAGCGGCTGTAGCAATAAACGCTGATATGTCCGTTGGTTTCCGCGATCGCGTATTGTACCTGCCGCAGATCGAAAACATTCTGCTGACGCAATGCTTCGTTGAGATCCTCCATACCGATACGCAAGCGGCTCATCGCTTTGCGTATGGGCTTTCCGTCCCGCACGATGGTGATGGGAGAGCCGCCGACCAGCTTGGACAGCGCGGGTATTTTCAGCATCAGTATGGAAGAGATCAATTCGAGCGACACCAAAATAAAGATCGGCAAAATGCCGTTGAGCAACGGCAATCCGTTTTCCTGCATCGGTACAGCCGCCAGATTGGATATGAGCAGAGTGACCACCAGCTCGGTCGGCTGAAGCTCGCCGATCTGTCGCTTGCCCATCAGCCGCATGGCGATGATGAGCAAAATATACAGGATAACGGTACGCACAACGGTGATCGACACGGTTTTTCCTCCTCAAATCTTCTTGACACAAAATCGGAAAAAAGGTATACTGTCATTGTCCTTTGTCGGCGCTCTGCTTGGCGCACAGCTCCCGGATGCCGACGTAGATGAGCAACAGCCCAAACAGCCGCTTGAGCCGATCGGTCTGCATCGCGCTTGCCGCGAAAGAGGCGGGTACGGCGGTCAATATTCCGGCGACGGCGCAGAAAAGCACGGCTTTCCACACGATCTTTTTCTTCCGGATATGCCCAACCAGCGCCGCCGGCGCACAGCCGATGAAATACAGCAGGTTGATCCCACCGGCGAGATACTGCTCCATACCGGCGACGGCGGTCAGATACAATACGAGCAACGATCCGCCGCCGATCCCGCATCCGCTGATAACCCCCGTGGCGGCACCGACGATAATACCGAGCAGAGCTTTCACGGGAATATCACCGCCTTGATCGCTCCAAACAGGATCAGAACACCGAATAGTCGGTGTAGCCACGCCGCCGGCAATCGGCGAAAAAGCAACGCCGATGCGCCGCCGCCGAGGATGCCGCCGACGATATACGGCCACGAGGATACGGGAAAACCGTTTTTGATCCAAAACAGCGCAAACGACGCGACCGACATCGGCAGGATGATCGCTACCGATGTGGCGAACGCCTTTTTCTCATCCATTTTGCACCATCCCGTCAGCAACGGGACAAGGAAAAGCCCGCCGCCCGCTCCGAACAGACCGTTTGCTATGCCGGCGAGCGCGCCGGACAGCGCATACTTTACTGTATCTTTCATATTTTATCCTTTTGTTGCTTATTTAAAGTAATTTTACTCAATAGCCTTTAGTGATTCAACCATCTTAACATTTCTTAATTGCTTTTTAGTTAGTAACAAAACTATTATTGTGAATATTATTGAAACTGTAGTTGCATATAGATAGCTTATAGGTTCTACAACATGCGGGAACATACACATATCCATATCTATAACGCTCATTATATATGTACTCTCTATTTTGCCTAAAGGAAGGCCTAAAATAGTACCTACAACAGCCATTAGAGCTACTTCCTTATATATATAGGCATCAATCTCTTTCTCTCTAAAGCCTAGTACCTTTAAAGTGGCTATTTCTCTAATTCTTTCAGAAATATTAACATTTGTTAAGTTAATCAATACAACAAATGCCAATGCGCCAGCAACAATAATGATTACAATTACAATCAAATTCATAGCTTCAAACATATCAGTGAAGCTTGCAATAGCTACCGAATAGTCAGAAACATTTGTAACATCATTATATTTATCTTGTAAAGACAATAATTTGCTACTATCGCCATTATTTAAAACATTAATCAATGTATATTCTAATGTCTCATTAAATGTCTTCTTATAGTAATTCTCAGACATAAATAGCATATTACCGACATAATTCTTAACGATACCAACTACTTTGCAATCTTGTAGCACACCGCTTTGTGATTCTAAAGATACATAATCACCTACTGCAATGCCCTTGATGCTAGCATATTTATCTGTAATCAATACACCATCATCAGTTAATTCAGCTGGCTTGCCATTAGAATAAGTTAATCCATAAATATCTAAGGCAACCGAAGGATTAATGATATTAACAGTAACACTTCCCTCTGAATCATCAGTTAAAACTTGCGCTTGATAAGATCCACATGGTAC
>CALDHV010000196.1 GCA_937902305.1 uncultured Clostridia bacterium | reverse complement strand
CAAGCCGTTGTCTTTTTTCTCGGTTTTTTCGTCGTTTTCGATTTTTTCGCCGTCATCGGCATTATCTACGGGAGCATCGGCGGTAGGCTCGTCATTGAGCGCATCCTCCAGACCGCTGATCTCCGCCGAACGCATCAGGCATTTGTAGCCGTAGATCATCGAATCCACGAAATTGAAGATGCCACGCACAACCGGCCATTTTGTCCACTGCGGGCGGGTGTTGACGGGATTATCGGACTCCTCCAGCACGATCTCCCCCGCCGGATTGCGTACCGCCATCGCAGTCTTTTGCGGGCCGCGCATCATCACGCCCTCCAGCAACGCCTGACCCCCAATCGAGGTCTTTTTGTTGAGCGGACAGGTCGCCCCTTGTTTTTCAGCCATAGTACAGTTCCTTTCTATATTATCGCCCGGTCGAAGCTCGCGGCAGATCCACCGTGACCGTCGTACCGACATTTTGTTCGCTGTTGATTGTCAGTCTGCCGCCGTGAAGCTGTAAAATACCCTCCACCAATGCAAGCCCGATACCGGAGCCGGGAGCGGTAACCGACGCTTTATAAAACTTCTCGGTGATATGCGACAAATGCTCCGCCGCTATGCCGATGCCGTCATCCCGCAACACGATGCGGGAGCCGTCGGCATTGGCGCTTGCCTCCAGTTCTATCGTACCGTTCGGACGGCAATATTTGACCGCGTTATCCAGCAAATTGAGAAACACCTGCTTGATCCGGTCGGCATCTCCGATGAGGATAGGCAAGCTGTCCGGAATATGCGTTACAAAACGCAAGCCCGCCTTGGTCGCTTTGTCCCGGTAGAGGAACCCCGCCTCCCCCAGCACGACCGCCGGATCGACCGGCTCCTGCCGTAGACGCAAATGACCGCTTTCCATACGGGAAAAGTCGAGTAGCTCCTCCACCAGCCCCGACAGCCGCTCCGCCTCCAAACCGATGACCGCAAGCCCCTGCTCGGTCAGAACGGGGTCGCTCGCATCCTCCTGCAAGGTTTCGCTCCAGCCTTTGATGGCGGTCAGCGGGGTGCGCAGCTCGTGCGAAACAGAAGAAATAAACTCGTTTTTCGCCTGCTCCGCCGCGCGGATCTCCCCCGCCATATAGTTGACGGTATCGCACAGATCGCCAATCTCGTCATCATAGCGTTTTTGCAGAGATACGTCGTATTCGCCGGAGGCGATACGCCGCGCATTGGCGCCGATCGCCGCAACCGGGCTGACGATGGTGCGGATAAAATACAGCCCCGATGCCGATACGAACAGCAGGATGACCACCATCACCAGCAAAATAGACAGATCAAGCCACAAGATCTGACGGTCTACCATGGCAAGAGAAACGACATAGCGTAACGCACCGGCGGCCATATCGTCGCGGTTTAATTCGATCACGGTCATCGCCATGATCCTTTCCCCCGTGCCGGTGCGTCCGCGGCAAATGTATTTGCCGTCCTCTGCGGTCATCGCCCGGTCGAAATCCTCGCGCTCATTCTCGCTGCTCGGAACAAATCCGGTCGAGGACAATAAGACAGTGCCGTTTTCGTCCAAAACCTGCAATTCCATTTTATCCTTATCGGTAAAGTAGTCGATCAATTCCCGGCTACGCGCCGCCCACGATTGTCCGCTGTCCACCGAGGCCATTTCCAGTGTGCGGTTATATAGCTGTGCCCGTCCCTCCAGAGCGTCCTGCACACTTTGGTAGTAGAAAACCCGCGTCAGCACGCAAAACAAGATCTCCAGCACAGCAAGCGCCAGCACAAACCAAAAGAAGGCGTGGGTCAGCCAGCGTCGAGCAAGCCCCTTGCGCCTTTTTACGCGTCCCATTGGTATCCATGCCCCCAGACCGTCTTGATATGGGTCGGCTCGTCGCCGCTTTCCACCTTGCACCGCAGACGGCGGATGTTGACATCCACCACCTTGTCCACGCCGCTGTATTCCTCGCCCCACACCGCGCGCAGGATGTCATCCCGGCTCAACGGACGTCCCGGATGCAGGAAAAAATATTCCAAAATGCGGTATTCGACCTGCGTCAGCTCCACCGGCTCGCCGTCGATAAGCAACCGATGGCGGCGGAATTGCAGGGTATATTTCCCCGAAACGAGGTCGCCCGTGCCGACGGTATCCAGTCGGCGGCAAAGCGCCTCCAAACGTGCCAGTAGCTCGGCAGGGCTGAACGGCTTGGTCACATAATCGTCCGCGCCGTTTTTCAGTCCGAAGATCTTTTCCTCCTCCTGCCCCCGCGCGGTCAGCATTATGATACCCAATCCGGGATACTCCTGCCGCAAAACGCGGCACACCTCAAAGCCATCGATGCCGGGAAGCATCACATCCAGCAGTGCAATATCCGGCGTATGCTCGCGGCACAGACGCACCGCCTCCTCGCCGGATGCCGCCTCGATCACATCATACCCGGCGCGGCGCAAATTGATGACCATAAAGGAACGGATAGCGCTCTCATCCTCGCAGATCAAAACAGTTACCATAAGCGACCGTCCTCCCTTGTTACAAAACGATGCACACATTCCCGCATATCCGCCTCATTCATCCGCACGCCATCGATAAAGCCGTAGCAGGGAGGCAAGCCATCCTGCGCCGACAAAAGCAACACATAGCTATCCTGCTCGCCCGCCGGTATCTCGCCCGTACGCAAGCGCAGTATCGGCTGATAACCGTCCGTATCGTATAACGTCCACAAATGAAGCGATTCATTATAGTCCCCGGTCAGCCGGGAAGCATCCGTGATGCCCAACTCAACATACAGCCCCTCAACGGGATTGACAACGGTATAGATCGTCTGCGCAAAGTGGCCGGTCGCAACATTCCACCGCCGCCATACTGTCAGCCAGCCGGAGGTGGGCGTATCGGCGGATGCGGAATACTCATTCAGCGGCTCGGCGGTCGGGATCTCTACATAGCCGTCCCCGTCAATATCCCGCGCATCCAACGGGCAAAGACGCGCCGTCTGATCGACGATGATATTGCCCGTCTCGTGGAACGGCGCGTGCAAGCCGTCCCGATCGAAATAGACCAGCTCCGTCACCTGGACGCCGGTGCTTTTGATCGCCTCAATAAACATACCGGGGACACCGGTTTTGATCTTTCCGAGCGAAGCGGAGCCGAACTGGCGGATACTCCCGTCCAACTCCACCGTATCGACCGCCACCAAATCATTGCCGTCCAGCGCGATCAGCGTCGCGGTGACATCATCGGCGCCGCCGATCTGTACCAGCACAACATCATCCCGTCCGTCGGTCATCATATTCCCGACAAAGAAACGGGTATACTGGAATGTATCGGAAATGACCGACAATCCGCCCTTGGCGGATAATACGACCAGATGATGCGCATAGCCGCTATAAGCATTCCAGCCGGTGATGACCTCCATTATTCCGTCTCCGTCGAGATCGCCAAAGGCAATTTGCAGGATGGCATTGCCAAAGCCGTCCAGATCGCCGATGCTCTCCCATACACCGTCCCGCCGGAACAGCAAATGAATGTGGGGATTATCCGGCGCAGAAGAAAGCGTGTAAAACACGACCGCCGATTCCGCCGACGCGCTGTCGGTCGGATTACCGTTGGCGTCGCAAACGACAAAAGCCGAGGTGTACGCGCCGTCCGAGGGATACTGCAAAACGTAGCGGGCATTGCCGAGATAGCGGTCAAGCGCGGCGTGGATCGACTGCTGTTCACCCTCTGCGATGGGCGGGCGCAAATAAGACTCCACATCGAGACTGCACCCGGACAGCAAGACAACCAGCGACAGCAAGAGCGCCGCTATACCGCATCTGCGCATTTTTGCTTTCCCTCCGTTTCTCATCCCCGCGCCGAACGCAACAGTATTTTCAGATACGCCCGATACTCCGCCGCCACATCATCCGGCTCGACAACGGTCATTTTGCCCTCAAACCGTGCAATCCACGCGAAAAAGAGCGGGCTGATCTCCGCCGGCACCGTGACCCGGAAGCCCTCGCCATCCGGATGGAGCATAACATCCATACCGAAGCGGTCAAGCACAACATTCACCATCCAGTCCGGCTCGGCACAATACAGCGTGACATACCGCGTCGCGCCGCCGTACATGGCAAAGGTGCGGCGGGAGAATTGCTCCATATCCTGCCGACGGAACTCCGCTTCTCCGAGGCGCTTGTCATCGGTCACGGAAACACTCATCATACGGTCAACGCGATAGTGACGAAAGCTACCCTCCTGCGTATAGGCGATCAAGTAATAGTTTTCATCATCCCACAGTAGCGCCCACGGGCTGACGGAGTATTTTGCGCCGTCGTTGCGCAAACGCTTTTCCTTGTTTATATCCCAGTCGAAATACTTGAAGGTCACCTGTCGGTTTTGATTGAGCGCCGCTTGCAGGGTATCAACGGTGTAATAGATGCTTTCGTTCATTGTCTTGATCCTGCCGGTGACGACCATCTGCCGCCGCAATTCGCCCGCCTGATGGCGACTTGCCAGACGCACCAGCTTTTCGGTCAAACGGCGGCTCTTTTTGTCCGTCAAAAAACGGGAGGACTGCACCGCATCTACCAGCAGGCGAAGCTCCGGCAGGTCAAAATCCCGCTGTCCGATGAAATATCGCACGGTGCGGTCACGCGTGGTCTGCACATCGTAGCCGAGCGCAGACAACTGGTCAAAATCGTCATACAACGTCTTACGCTCTGCCTCCACACCACGTTCCAACAGACGCACGCGAAGCTCCTCCAGTGACAGCGGATGCTCTTCATCCGAATCTTTCAACAGAATATCCAGAAGCACCAATAAGCGTTGCTTATTCCCGGCACCCTTCGGCACAGATTTTCACCTCCGAACTATGTTTTATCTATTATATCATACATCTTTTTCTGCCGCAAGAGGAAAAACCATGCGGTTTTATTCTTTTTTATAAAGAAAATCGTTGCACGGCTTGGAATATTATGCTAAAATAAGGGAAATCTTTATGGTGGAGGAATAGTAATGCGCACTTACGGCATCGTCGGCGCGATGGATATTGAGGTAGATACCGTCATCAGCCGCATGACCGAAATGGATGTGAAAGAGATCGCCCGCCGGCAATTCTATACTGGAAAGCTGGACGAACATAATGTCGTTGTGGTCAAAAGCGGCATCGGCAAAGTCGCCGCCGCCACCACAGTGCAACTGCTAATCGACCATTTTCCCATCGACGCCATCATCAATACCGGTATGGCGGGCGGACTTGACCCACGTTTACAGGTGAAAGACCTCGTCGTCAGCACCGGCGCGGTACAGCACGATTTTGACCTGACCCCGTTCGGGCACGCGCTCGGCTATATGGACGGCCCGGATGACCAAAAGCCGACCGTCTTCCCCATCAATGAGGGACTGCTCGCCGCGGCACGTGAGGTCGCAATGCAATTTCTGCCGGAGGGCAACAACACGCTGACCGGCATCATCGCCTCCGGCGATGTCTTTGTGGACAGCACCGAGCGCAAGGAGCATATTGTGCACCACTTTTCTCCCATTGCCACCGAAATGGAGGGTGCGGCGATCGCGCAGGTGGCGCGGGACAACCGTATGCCCTGCCTCATCCTGCGAGTCGTTTCCGACCTTGCCGAGCATCAGGCAAATCTGTCCTTCCTCGACTTGGAGGCGTATTGCGGTCGCCTGGTCGGCGACCTGATACCCGCCATCATCCGATGTGCCGAAAAGCACGAGCTATAACCCGACAAGGAGGTACCATCTATGCAAAACACCGTTATCCCGATGAAATATCAGTCAGATCTGCTGGTTTTACCGCAGGACGACTTTCGTACCGCCCGGCTGACCGCTGTATTTGCGCTCCCGCTACGGCAGGAAAACGCCGCGCAATATGCGATTTTGCTGGGATTGCTGTCCCGTTGCTGTCGCAAATATCCCGACCGTCTGTCGATGAGCCGGGCGCTCGACCGCCTATACGGAGCCGATATATCCGCCCACTCCGCGATGGTAGGCGGCTGGCAGGTACTGCCGTTCTCCGTCAGCTTTCTCCAGTCGCGCTATACCCTGGGACACGAGGAACTGACGCAAGCTTGCACCGATATACTGTTGGATATGGTATTTGACCCGATGCTGGAAAACGGCATTTTCCGCGAGGCGGATTTCCGGCTTGAGCAACGCTGTCAAATCGAATATCTGGAGGGCAAGATCAACAACAAACGCCTATACGCCCTCGAGCAGTGCGTCAAGCTCCTCTGCCCGGATCATCCGTTCAGCGCCGACCCGAACGGTACGGTTGAAACCGTCCGCGCGCTGACCGCCGAAAAGGTGACTGCCGCGTGGAAGGAGATGTTAGCGACCGCCCGCATCCATTGGATCTACCAGGGAGCGGGCGATACCGAAGCGCTCATTGCCGAAATCGAGCGGCGTATGGCGCAACTGCCCGAACGGCAGGTCGCCACGACAATCGCAGATACCAGCTTCACGCTCAAAACGACCGAGCGCACCGAATATATGGAGCTACAGCAAGCAAAGCTTGTGCTGGGATGCCGTATCCCCGTGACCGAGCCGGATGAAAAAGTATATGCGGCACGGCTGATGAATTCCCTGCTCGGCGGATGTCCGACCTCCCTGCTGTTCCGGCACGTCCGCGAGGAGCAAAGTCTGTGCTACTATTGCTCCTCGACCTACGACCGTATGCGCGGCATCCTGCTCATTTCCAGCGGTGTGGAAGCCGCCAATGCGCAGAAAACTAAGGTGGAGATCCTCAAACAACTTGACGCGGTACGTCACGGTGACTTCACCGATGACGAGCTGGAAGCCGCCCGCCGGGCGCTGACGCAGCAGATCGCCGCGGTGGAGGAAACCCCCGCCGCCCGTCAGATGGGGTATATACCTTGCCTGCTGTCCGGCAAGATCGTCTCCCCC
>CALDHV010000195.1 GCA_937902305.1 uncultured Clostridia bacterium | reverse complement strand
TTCGGTGTGGATCTTCTTTTCCAGACGGCCGGCGATCACTTTCAGCTGACGGTCATGCTGCAGCATCTCGCGGGAGATATTAAGCGACAGATCCTGCGAATCGACCAAGCCCTTGACAAAGCTGAAATAATCCGGCAAAAGATCGGCGCACTTGTCCATAATGAGCACACCGCTCGCGTATAATTGCAGACCCTTTTCGTATTCGCGGGTGTAGTAGTTGAACGGCGCACGGGCGGGAATGAACATCAACGCGTTATAGGTCGCCGCGCCCTCGGTGGAGGAATAGATGACCCGCGCCGGATCTTCGAAATCATTGAACTTATCCTTGTAGAAAGCGTTATACTCCTCCGGTGTGACCTCGCTCTTCTGCTTTTTCCACAGCGGAACCATACTGTTGAGCGTTTCCTCCTCGGTATAGCTCTCGTATTCGTCCTCGGATCCTTCCTTCGGGCGGCTCTTTTCGACCTCCATACGGATAGGATAGCGGATATAATCCGAGTATTTCTTCACCAATCCGCGCAGGCGGTACGGCTCGAGGAACTCGTCGTAGTTCTCATCCTCGGTGTTGGGCTTGATATGAAGCTCTATCACCGTGCCGGTCGTGTCCTTTTCGCCCGGCTCGACGGTATAGCCCGCCGCCCCCCTGGAGCTCCACACCCACGCCTCGTCGCTGTCATAGCGACGGCTGGTCACGGTCACGCAGTCCGCGACCATAAACGCGGCATAAAAGCCGACGCCAAACTGACCAATGATGTCCACATCGTCTTTTGGCTCATTCTCTTTCTTAAAGCTGAGCGAGCCGCTCTTGGCAATAGTGCCGAGATTTTGCTCCAGCTCCTCCTTGGACATACCCACACCGTTATCGGTGACAGTCAATGTGCGGGTATCCTTATCCACCGCCAGATGGATGCGGAACTCATCCCGGCTGACACCGGTCAAATCGTCGCTGAGCGACTGATAATAGAGCTTGTCCAGCGCGTCGCTCGCGTTGGAAATCAGCTCGCGCAGAAAGATCTCCTTGTGCGTATAAATTGAATTGATCATCAAATCCAGCAAGCGCTTGGACTCCGCCTTGAATTGCTTCGTTGCCATAGAACACACCCTCAATTTCGTTGTTTAGCACTCATTCGCCGTGAGTGCTAAATCAGTATATCGCGTTTTGCCGATAAAAGCAATAGGGTTTTGTAAAAAAATTGTAAAGTTATCCGAAATTAACGGACGAGCCGATAATTCTGTTGACAATATCCGACTTGTTATGTATGATAAAATGTGGATAAAAAAGGAGTTTTTTCAACAAGGAGAGGAGTACTTATGACCATTTTCGATGTCATCGCGCTGATCGGCGGTCTGGTGTTTTTCCTGTTCGGTATGAATGTTATGTCGGGCAATTTGGAAAAAATGGCAGGCGGCAAGCTGGAACTCATGCTCAAAAAGATGACCGCCAATCCGATCATCAGTATGATCCTCGGCGCGGCGATCACCATTGCCGTACAGTCCTCCTCCGCCACCACCGTTATGCTGGTCGGTCTGGTCAATTCGGGGCTGATGAAGCTGGCGCAAACGGTTTTCGTCATCTACGGCGCCAATATCGGCACCACCATCACCTCGTGGATATTGAGTCTCGCCGGTATTCAGAGTGACAATGTATGGATCGCGATGCTCAAGCCGGAGAACTTCTCGCCGTTGATCGCACTGGTCGGCATCGCGATGCTGATGATTTCGAAAAACAACCGTAAAAAAAGCATCGGCTCCGTTTTTGTCGGCTTTGCCGTGCTGATGTACGGTATGAAGATGATGTCGGATGCGGTCGGGCCGCTGGCGGACTCCCCCGCCTTCTCCGCTCTGCTGGTGCAGTTCACCAATCCGCTGGTCGGTATGCTGATCGGTCTGTTCTTCACCGCTGTCATCCAATCCTCGGCGGCGACGATCGGTATTATCCAGGCGTTATCGTTGACCGGCAGTCTGTCCAATGCGATGATCATTCCGATCGTGATGGGCGCCAACATCGGCACCTGCGCCACCTCCCTGATCTCCTGCATCGGCACCAGCCGCAAGGCAAAGCAGGTCGCCATTCTGCATCTGAGCATCAAGATCATCGGCGTCGCGGTCTGGCTAACGGTATTCTGGGTCGTCAGTAGCGCGGTCAACTGGCAATATTTCACCGCCGCGGCGACACCAGTCTCGATCGCCGTCGCTCACTCGGTATTCAATATTCTGACCACTGCCCTGCTCATCCCGTTCACGAAACTGCTCGAAAAGCTGACCCTGCGTCTGGTACCCGACCGCAAGACCACGACCGCCGAGGACGAGCTGTTTCTTGATGAGCGTCTGCTCCGCTCGCCGTCCGTCGCCGTTTCCGAGAGCAACGGTGCCACGCAGCGTATGTGCCGGATCGCGCTGGAGGATGTGCGGCTTTCGATGAGCCTGCTGGATCGGTTTGATGAGAAAAACGCGCAGATTGCCAAGGACAAGGAGGACACGCTCGATCAGTTTGAGGACAAGCTCGGCACTTTCCTCGTGCGGCTGTCGGCGGAATCGCTGTCCCACAGCGACTCGCAGGTGGTATCCAAGATGCTCCATGTCATCGGCGACTTTGAACGGCTCGGCGATCATGCGGTCAATCTGGTCGCGGTTGCACGCGAGATCAAGGATAAGAGCATCGTTTTCACTGAACAGGCGACGAAGGAGCTGACAACGCTGATGTCGGCATTGCTCGAGATCATAGAGATGACCGAGCGCGCCTACGTTGACAACGATATAAAGCTTGCCGCCGAGATCGAACCGCTGGAGGAGGTCATCGACGGATTGACGGCGCAGGTACGGAGCAATCACATCGACCGACTGCTGACCGGCAACTGCACCATCGAGATGGGATTTGTGCTGGCGGACATTCTGACGAATGTCGAGCGTATCTCCGACCACTGTTCCAATGTCGCCGTTGCGGTTATCGAGATCGGACACGACAGCTTCGATACGCACCAATATCTCAACAAGGTCAAGACCGACAACGAAGCGTTCAACAAGGTATTCGAGGCATATTCCGCCAAATACGCGCTGTGACCGTTTCGTGAGCGACAGAGAATGAGAGTTTCGGCTTGCATATAGCCGGAGTACCGTACCGTACGGGCGATCCATGATCGCCCGTATTGTTTTATGCAAGCTTTCGGGCACGGGCGGACGATATTTCCATCTGTTCCGCAAAAAAGTGATTTTTCGGACGATCCATTTTTCCTCTTTACAAAACCGGAAAAATGTGGTATAGTCAATATGCTGATACAGAGTAAACGAACAGGCGCTTCAGTGCCGGGTGAACGGGGAGTTGTCATCCGGACGAAAAGAGAGCCATTCTCTTGCGGTCGGTTCGTTGCATCCCGCTGTAAGTATAAAGCAAAAAGAGTTCCTCTCTTTTGCGTGCAGCCCTATGCTATTCTGCAGCAAAAGGAGGTTGTTTTTATGTCCAAAAGCAACGATAATACCCACATCTTGTCCGCCGGCTACTGGCGCGCCGCCGCCGCGCAATTCACCGATCTGCGCATACTGGTTGTCGCGGCGATGATCGCCGCCCTGCGAATCGCGCTCAAGTTTCTGAATATCCCGCTTGCCGCCGGGCTGGAGTTTTCCTTTGACTGCTACGTCAATTCGGTCGGCTCGCTGGTATACGGGCCACTGGTCGGACTGGCGGTCGGTGCGATCAGCGACACACTCGGCTGTATCCTCCACCCCACCGGCGTATATTTCCTGCCGTTTATTTTGGTGGAAATGAGCAGTTCATTCCTGTTCGGACTGTTCCTGTGGCGGCAAAAGCTCACCCTGCCCCGCGTGATGCTGTCCAAGTTTACCGTCAATTTCGTTTGCAACATCATACTCACCTCGCTCTTCAGCAAGTGGATGTGGGCACTCGGTCTGCTGGAAGCCAAAACATATTCACTCATCAACCTCGTCCGGATCGTCAAAAATCTGGTGCTTTTCCCGATCGAAGCCATCCTCATCGTCGCCGTTTTGCAGGCGGTCGTCCCCGCATTGCGGCGGTTGCATCTCCCGGTCGGAGAAGAAAAAATCGTCGTCTCCCGCAAGCAATATCTGTGGGCAGGGCTACTGCTGTTGCTATCGGTCGCGTTGGTGCTGCTTTACATCTTCTTCCTCAAGGATTTCGTCTCCGCTCACAACATCAAATGGCTGTGATCCGAATATAGTAAAATCCGCCGCGGCGAAACACCGCGGCGGATTTTTTGCTTTTTCCTACTTCATTTCCTGCGGCGCGTCCGCGCCGAAGGAGCTGACCACGCCTTTGGCAAGTGGTATGGCGATGATAAAGGATATGACATCCGCCAACGGCTGGGCAAGCTGAACACCGAGTAGCGGCACAGCACCGAACAGCGGCGGCAACAGATACGGCAAGCCCACGACCAGCGGGATGAAAAATATGCCCTGTCGCGCGATCGCCAAAAAACTTGCCCGCCCGACCTTGCCGATATTCTGAAACAGCATATTGCTCATCGTGATGGTCGCGGTCAGCGGAAATGCGTAGCATTGCAGACGCAACGACAAAATACCGATACGAATGACCTCGGCATCGGTGCTGAACAAGCCGACCAGCGAACGGGCAAAGATCACGCCCGCCGCCGACAGCACCAGCAGTATCGCCGTGCCGACCTTGATGCAGAAAAAGTAGGACTTTTTGACCCGACTATACAGACCGGCGCCGAAGTTGAAGCCGCAGACCGGCTGAAAGCCCTGCCCAAAGCCGATGACGGCGGAAAACGCAAATCCCATAATGCGTGTCGCGACCGACATCGCCGCAATTGCGGCATCAGCGCCGAACGCACCTGCCATCCGGTTGAGGCAAATCGTCGCCAGGCTGGACAGCCCCTGCCGGCAAAGCGACGGCAAGCCGCCGTTGATAATGACCTTGTAGTCCGCGAAATGCGGCTTGAACGCCTGCGGACGGATATGGATATTATCCCCGCGGGTACAGCAAAACAGCAACACGGAAAAGCCGATAAACTGGCTGATGGCGGTGGCAAGCGCCGCCCCCGCGACCCCCATCCCGAAGGTGAAAATGAACAGCGGGTCAAGAGCGACATTCAGCACCGCGCCGGAGCCGATGCCGAGCATACTGTAAAAGGCGTTTCCCTGAAATCGCATCAGGTTATTCAGCACCAGTGATGAGGTCATATACGGTGCACCGAACAAAATGATGCGCAAATATTGCTTGGCATACGGCAGAATGGTCTCGGTCGAGCCGAGCAAACGCGCCAGCGGCTCCAAAAAGATCATCCCGAAGATCTGAATGGCAAATCCGACCAACAGCGCGGAGAAAAAGCCGATCGCGGCAATGCGCTCGGCGTCCGCGGCGCGCTCCTGCCCGAGCAGGCGGGAAACGTAATTGCCGGAGCCTTGCCCGAAGAAAAAGCCGCACGCCTGGATGATCGCCATAAACGAGAATACCACACCGACCGCACCGGTGGCGCTGGTATTATCCAGCAAACCGACAAAATAGGTATCCGCCATATTGTAGAGCGCCGTCACCAGCATCGAAACGATGGTCGGCACCGCCAGCCGCGCGATCAGGCTCTCAACCGGCTGGGTGGTCATTTTTACAAACTTGTCGTGTCTTTCCATTTTTACAGATATTTCTCCCGCAAGGTCGCGCCATCCAGCGGCGACAGATAGGACGGCGGCAAATCCGCCATAGTTTTAGCGCCGAGCGCCTTTTCTCCGTTCAGCCGCCACGCCGCCCGCGCACACGCGACCAGAACCCCGGCGGTAAACTCCGGATTGGAGGCAAGCTGCAGGCGATATTCGATCACCTGCGTATGCTCCGCGCCGGTATGTCCGCTGCGGATCACAAAGCCGCCGTGCGGCATCGCGCGATGGTCGCGATTAAGCTCCTCCTGCGTGATAAAATGCACCGTGGTGTCATATTCGTCGAAATAGTGCGGCATCGTCTTGATCTCCCGCTCGATGCGCGCCCTATCCGCGTCCGGCGCGGCGACGACGTAACACTCGCGCGTATGCTTTTGGCGTGGGGTGAGGGTCGGCCGTTTCCCATGGCGAACGGCATCCAGCGCCGCCTCCACCGGGACGGTGTATTGCCGTGCATCCAGCACACCGTCGATGCGGCGCAGAGCATCGGAATGACCCTGGCTTACGCCCTTGCCCCAGAAGGTGTAGGTCTCGCCATCCGGCAGGATGGCATCGGCATAGATGCGATTAACCGAGAAAAGACCCGGATCCCATCCGGCGCAGATGACCGCGGTATGCCCGCCCTGCCGTGCCGCCTCATCCACCGCGGCAAAATGCGCGGGAATGGATGCGTGGGTGTCAAAGCTGTCCACGACATTGAATTGCCGTGCCAGCATCGGGGTCATTTTCGGCAGATCGGTCGCACTGCCGCCGCAGACGATCATCACGTCGATCGCATCGCGGTATTGCTCCGCCGCCGACGCGGCATAGACCGGGGCAGTACCCGCTGTTTTGAGCGTGCCCGGCTCCCGCCGGGTGAAGATGGCGGCAAGCGTCATATCCGGCGCGTGAGCAAGCGCCGTTTCGATGCCTCTGCCGAGGTTGCCGTAGCCGTAAATACCGATCCTGATCGCCATAGTATCGCTTCTTTCTGTCATATTCTTTGATTGTCGGTCGTGTTTATCCGAGCGACTCACATACAGTAGTATATGAAATGACCCATTACGCGCGCTCTTTTTTCGGAAGCAGTCCGACCAGCAGATCCACCAGCTTCCAGAAGCCGAGATTGATCCAGTACAGGGCATACGCAAACAGGATCACGAACAGCAGGAACAGAATATTGGCGAGGAACGGTGTCGTCATTTCCAAAATGCTATTCAGTATGCGTCCGGCAAGCCATTCCTGCACGCAGTAGAACTCCAGCGTAAACAGTCCGAAGAACTTCAGCACCCGTCCCCGAATGAATGTCCCGCTCAACTTTTTGAGCCCCAGCGAAATCAGACAGCACAGAGAAGATGACATCAGCGCGTTCGGAATACAGCAGTTAGACACCGGCACGAGGATGTATACGCCGATATAATTGGAGCGATAACTCAAATAGATGCCGAGCGCCAACAGCGAAAACAAAAATACGATATGGGAGGCCTTATAGGTAAAGCTCTTGCCGTTTTTGCCCGCCCAGCCGAACAGGATGCCCAGCAGGAAGATCGGAATACGGTTGGTGAAGCCGTACAGATCCTCGCGCAGATGACCGTCCAGCACATTGGACAGCAACAGCCATATCACCAGCACCGTCGCGGTGAAAAGATACGGATTATTGCTCCGCGACATAAAGCGGTAGTACAGCGGGAAAACCAGGTAAAACGACGCGATCGCGGGCACAAACCACAGAAGCGTGTACATATTGCTGGTGTAAAAGCTGTACCCGGTGATCGCTTTGAGATAATTGCCGAAAAGCCACTGCTCCGTCAGCATCCGCACGGTGGCGATCACGAGAAACGGAATGGCAAGGCGCCGCAGACGCTTATAGTAAAACTGTCCGAGCGAGCTCTTGGCAATAGCGAACGGCAGGCCCATTCCCGAAAGGAAGAAGAACATATCCACACCGCAGAAACCGGTGTTTTTGATAAATCCCTCGACCCAGCCGAGCACCGGCACATTGCCGAGCACCGGTACCCACTCGTGGAAGCACAAGATCCACAGTGCCGCCAGTCCCATCAGTTGGGTACGGTATTCGCTGACGCAGGAAAATGCCGACAATTCGCTGGCGCGAGGTATCGTGATCTTTTCTTCGCTCATTTTCCGCCTCCTGCTTTTATTCGTCCATTGCTATTCTTAAAAGTTGTTCCCCGGGAAGGTATTGAACACATCGGGACGCCAGCCGGGGCGCACATCGGCGACCGCTTCGGCGGCGGTGATCTCCCGATCGCCGTTGTCCATATCGACCAGCGTGTAGCGGTCGTGTCCCATACCAAGCTCTTTCATATAAGAAAGCTGGCGCAGTCCGTGGCGGCTCTCCACCCGCTCGATGAAATGCTTGCCGCCCTCATCCGGCAGATGGTAGATCAAATCCATACAGGCGTTATCCACCGCAAGAATGTCAAACGAGGCGAGGATGCCAATATCCGGTGTAACGACCGGCGCGGCCCTTGTGCCCATGCAGTCGCAATCGACTGACATATTCCGCATAACATTGATATAGGAAATATGTCCGGCGAAATGATCCACGGTTGCCTTGGCGGACTCGGTGATCCGCTCCATAAACAGCTCCTCGGAATAAGAGTACGGATTATCGCCGCCGTCGGAGTGGATCTCCCGCTTGCCGATACGCCCGTCGGCACAGCCGATGCCGAGATTTTTATTTGAGCCGCCGAAGCCGCCCATCACATGACCCTTGAAATGGGTCAGCGTCAGCAGAGAATCGTAGTCAAGCAAGCCCTTACCGACGTGGATCTCGTCAAACCATTTGCCGCCCGTCACCGGCAGGGTCGTCACGCCCTCCCCGTCGATGATGTCCACCGGGCAGAAGGTCCAGCCGTTGATGTCGAGCGTTTTGCGATGCTCCTCGGTCGTGTAGCGCGAGCCCTCATACAGCGTATTGGTCTCAATGATGGTCGCCCCCGGCAGTTTTTCGTCCATCAGCGCCTTGACCCACGGACGCGGCAGGATATTGGGGCCCTCCGCCTCGCCGGTGTGGAGCTTGACGGCGATCCGCCCCTCCAGACCCGCGGCAACGCGGTCAAAGATCTTGGTCAGCCCTGCGGCGGACAGGTCGCGAGTGAAATACACGACCGATTTTTCCCCCGTGCGCTGTTCATAGGGAACATAGAGATTGCCGTTCTTACCCGGTTTTGCATTGGATTGCATAAGATCACACTCCCGTATTTTTTATCGGTAGCAAATACAGCCTGCAAAGACCCGATTTTTTTATTTTTACTTATTTCGGCTCATCCCGCTTGTCGATCTTCACCGTCGAGACGATCGCGTACACCAGTATGACCGCAATGACCGCCAGCACGATGTAAAAAAGCCACCGCTGATGAAAAAGCATCTGCGCGGCATTCAGCGCAAAGACCACGCCGATCAGCAAAAACACCGTCCCGGACTGCCGGTAATACGGCTTTTTGTCCATCGTCTCCCGCTCCTGCGCCGAAGCAAACAAATAGGCGTTATTGATCAGAAATCCCCTCCCGGAATACTGCCATACGCTGACCGCCCAGCAGCCCGCGGCGATCAAGCCGAGAATGATTGCTCCTGTCATTTTTCATCTTCCTTTTTCTCATCGAATGCCCGCATACACGCGGGAAGATCGGTGATCGCATCGACCGTCGCGGCAGGGGCGTCGGCCGTCCCGAAGCCGTACCGCGCGTGGATGAACGGTATCCCGGCCTCTTGCGCCGATTGCTCATCCCCCGCCGTATCGCCGACATAGACCGCACGCCGGATGCTGTTTCGCTCCATCAGCAGGCGGATATTGTCGGCTTTGCCCAGCCCCGTTCTGCCGTACATTTCGATGTCGGCAAAATACGGCTCCAGCTTGTGGGCATATAGGAACGCCTGCACATACCCATCCACGCAATTGCTGACGATATATAACCGATAGGTGCGGGACAGCTCCCGCAGGGTGTCCTCCAGTCCGTCATACAGCACCGCGCCGTCCCGGCGAAGATACGCCACCACGGTTTTCCCGAATTCATCCAGCAGCTCGTCCTGCTTTTCCCGCGATAAACCGGAAGCCATCATATCGGCGATCTCGTGCATGGTCTTGCCCATCAGCGTATGCACCCATTCGCTCGTCAACCGGATATCCGACATACCGTATTTTGCCAGAACGGCGTTCCAGGCCTCAAGGGAAGGCGTGGTCGCTTCCCACAGCGTCCCGTCCAGATCAAAAATGATCGCTTCCGTCATACTTGTCATCCTCTCTATCTATTCCGCGCCGGACAAGGAGCCGACGGCAAACCGCCGCCTCCTTGCCGACCCGATTTGCGATTCGTTCAGAACAGTTGCCCCGGGAGTTTTTTCTTCTCCTTTGCGGGGAAATCCCGGTCAAACGCCTCCACATCGGCATCATCCACATAGTACGCCGCCGGCGTTTGGTAAACGCCGGTCACGCCGTCGAGATACCCCGGGACAAGCTCCTTGCAGAGGAAGAAGGACGCATCCGCCCCCTCCGGCAGACCGTGATAGCGAATACCGAACTTTTCGGCATAATCAAACCCGCATTTGCCGTAGAAAGCGATGTTGCCTTCAAACAGCACCGCGCCGAAGCCGCGTGCCGTAGCCAGCTGCAGAGAATAGTCCAGCAACCGCTTGCCGTACCCCTGTCGCTTGAACGCGGGCGTGATGCCGATCGGCCCCATCGTCAGGATGGGGATGATCCTGCCGTCATCCGCCTCGATCACGGTTTTCACAAACACATTCTGCCCGATGATCCTGCCGTCTCGCTCCATCACGAGATCCAGCTCCGGCACGAATGCCGGGTCATCCCGCAATATGTGGAGGACGTAATGCTCACTGCATCCCGGGCGGTAAACATTCCAAAATGCCTCCCGCACCAGGTTTTCGACCTCCCGGCGGTCTTCTTCTTTTTCCAAACGAATGGTAATGTCATTTTTATTCATTGTTTTTCCTCCTGAAAATTGTTGACTGCAACTGCCATACGGCGGGAGGTTTGGTCGATCGTCGGCAAACCTCCCGGTCAGCCCACAATCTCCGGTTTGTTGTACTTTTTCAAAAAGCACTCTCCTAAAAAATATTTATAATCAAGCCTTGCGGCAGGATTATCTTCAGATTATTGCGTAATGGCGTCCGCGTTCGCGGCGGTATTTGCCTTGGCAATGTCGGAAAAGGCGACGGCGTCCTCCCCGAGCGTATGATCCGACATAACGAGGGTCGTCCCATTCAAAACATAGCTTTGGTTTTCCTGTGCCGTCTCCCCGTCGGGGGTAGCCCCGCGCCATACGCTGTGAAGTCCCTTCCCTTCACAGACATACAGCGTATATGCGCCGTTGGCGGTGCTCATTTGCTCAAAGGTGCCGTGCGGCGTCGGCTCGACCGGGTCTTGCAGCAATACCGCTTTCCCGTCGGCGTAGGTGAACACCGAGATCGGCACCCAGCGGAAATTAACGACAGTCGAAGCGATCAGCTCCGGCACACCGTCCCCGTTGATGTCCGCGATGGCAAAGCAGTCGTAATGCTTGCCGAACTTTTCTGCATTCTGCTCATAGTCGAAGGAAGCGTCCTCCAGCTCGGCGTGCTCCCCCTCGATAGCGGGTGACGCTTTCAAAATGTCCTTGTAGACTGACAAGGCCTCCGACTTTACATCTTTTCCCGGGTCGGATGCCGGCGATCCGCCGCAACCGCCCAAAAGGCTGACCAAAATCACGCCACACGCCAAAAAGATCCATTTTGTTTTCATAAAAATGCTCCTCCCCATTTTACTTTGACCACGACTCCGGCACGGGCTGGATGGTAATATCGTCCACCCTTGCCACGATCTGGTACTGATCCTCATAGACGATCTCGCCGGGCGTATTGGTGTAGACCAAATAGTACGGCACATGGTAGCGATCGAGCAACCAAAGGGCGGGCTTGATCCACTTGAGCATTTCGCCGGCGTTTTCGGTCTTGAAGTAGCAGACGACGCTTTCCTGCCGCTTGCACTGCTCCGGCCAGGGGAGATTTTCGGCAAACCACGCGTCAATCTCCATATACAGATCGGCGTCCTCCTGCTCCATTACTTGCCCGCGTATCAATTCCATACACAAGCCGAAAATGCCTTTTCCGGTCAGCGTATTGATGACGGGATTTCTGCCCTGGATCCGCACATATTTGTACTTTTCATTCATCGGTGAGCACCTCCCTTTGCCTTTTCCTCTATTTCAGCTCTTTTTCGCAGCACCGGAAAACGGGACAACCCTGCAAGCCGGGATTTGTCACCGTCTGAATTTGGATACAATAAGCCCGATCGAAAAACCGATAAAGCCGCCGATGGCAATTGTTCCGACAAACAATGCGATGAAAGCCACAAGATAATTCAATCTGATTTGGGAGACTATCTCGCACGCTCCGTAAACAACAAGACATACCGCCACACCAATGATGTTCTTCCTTGTTTTCTTCATCTTTATTCCGATGACCGTTGCTATAGCCAATCCGATCAACAGAAAAATAACACTATCGGAAGAAAACAATTCGTCGAGAATAGGTAAATATTTCATATTCCACCCTTCCTTAAGCTCCGATCTGTCTCTCCGACAACAATGCACTGCCTCAACCTATTGCTCGCACTAAAAGCACTACCGTCTCGCAATGGGTCGAGACGATGCTGTGAATGTCCACACAACACGGGAACATATCTACCCCCGCAGTACACGGGAACATATCGTCCTACAAACTGGGATTTATCTGTGTTTATACATCACGATTTCTGGGTCAGCACCATTACACCCATACTCACACACAAGAATAAAATCTTCATTTGCAA
>CALDHV010000194.1 GCA_937902305.1 uncultured Clostridia bacterium | reverse complement strand
AAGCGCGTCCTCCTCGCGGAGAATGCGGCTCTGCCGCAGAACGGTCTGGGACAGGGCGGGGTTTTCCTCCCGGAGCTGCAGCAGCGCCGTACGGCGCCGGTGCCCGGCGATCAGACGGTAGCGTCCGTCCTCCGTCCGGCAGACCACAAGCGGCTGCATGAGTCCGCTGACGCTGATGCTCTCGGCGAGGTCAGTCACGTCCTCCTCGACCGGGAAAAAGTTTAACGGGTTGGGATCGATCAGATCAAGGCGGATCATCTCGAAGCCGTCGGCCTGTGTGTTAAGGCTTAACACCTCGGCGCTCTCGGCGTACTTGGAAATGTCAAAGCTCATCGTGCAGTCACCTCCAGAAATTCAGTAACGAATGCGGCGTAGTCCCGCGCGGCCGCGCAGGCCGGGCTGTATTCCATCAGCTGCTCGCGCATATAGGTGCTTTCGTCCACCTTCGGGCTCCAGCGGATCCGCGTCTTGTAGACCGGGATGCTGGACTTAAAGAGCAGCTCCGCGCCGGAGATCATGGCCGGCGTGTTGCGCCACATCGTTGTAAGCGCTCCGGCAATGTGGATCTGCGGATTGATGCGCCGCAGATTGTTGATCTGCACCGTCAGCGTATGATAATCCCCGTCCAGATTGCCGGCAAAATCAACACCGCCCGCACCGATCGGCGAGCCGGTATAGGAGAAGCTTTTGGTGATCTTAAAATACTTGCCGTTGTGGTTGATGCCGTGGCGCAGGTCGTTGGCAAGTTCCTGCAGATGCCCCGCATTGGAAAGGAGATACGGATCGTCTTTGGTGCCGCTGCCCTCTGTCACCGTATCGGTATAACTTAAAAAGTCCGGTTCGGCGCAGCCGCGCTTGATACTCACCGCCCAATAAAGCCAATCGGCGCGTTCGCGGGAGGTGGTGTGCTCGCGGATATAGGTGTTCATCTTGTTTGCGAGCGGTTGCTTGCAGTCTGCCGCGCTGAGCGTCGTGGCATGGACGTCGGTGACGGTGCCTTTGATGCAATAGCAGTTCGTATACGTGCCCTTTGCCGCGCCCGCGGTGATGGCACCGCAGTTATAGATGTACAGCAGGTCATCATGACCGTTGAAACAGTTGACCGCGGTCAGGTTATCGTTTTCGAAATTCACTACGATGCCGGCACAGTAGCCGCTCGTGACGTTCATTTTGCCGAAATTGGCGCAGTTGTTGATGCGGACAGCCTCACTCGAGGAAAGCACCCTGCCGATCATACCCGCGGCATAAGCACCGCCGTTCATATTGCCTTTTTCGGTGTTGAGACAACTGTAGATCTCGGCGCCCTTTTCCGAATAGCCGATCATACCGCCAAGATCCGCATTGCCTTTGATCTGTGCGTTATTGATACAGCGCTTGATGGTGACGTTCGCGGCGGAATATCCCACTATTCCGCCGGCACCATAAGTGGAAGCGCATACGTCGCCGTCATTTTTGCAATCGATAAACTCCGGTTTACCGCCGGCACAACGCGCGACGATACCGCCCGCCTGGCTCATCGGGCTGTATATCGAGCCGTTATTGGTGCAGGAAATGAATTTGCCGTTAGCGGTGATACCGCAGATACCGGCGATATAAGTATCGTTAATACTGGTGATATCGGCGTCGTTTACGCAGTTTTCAAAGGTGGTGTCCTCGGCGGCGGCGCAAATGCCCGCCAGCGTGACGGTGCCGCGTATCCTGCCCTTGACACGCACGTTTTTGATCTCGGCGCCCACGCAGAAACTGAACAGCCCTCTGTCCCAGTCTTCGGAACCGTCTATATACTTGACGGTGTGGTTTTTGCCGTCAAAGTGACCTTTGAATCCCTTTTTCTGATTGAAATACCCCACGGGGACGTAGGCGACGGGGATATCGTTTGTCAGTTCGATGTATTTTCCCGCATAGGTCTCGCCGAGCCGCACGTTGTTCGCAAAGGTCTTCCACTGATCGGCGGTACTGATTTTATACGGGTTTTCTTTACTGCCGTCGCCGTTTTGGTCCTTTCCCGAATTCTCCGATGCCTTGACGATCTTGAATTTCTGTGCATTGGTACCGTTAAATTGATAGGATTGGATGTTGCGCTCGTTGCTCGCGATACCGCCGTCAACGTCCATATAGGTGCCGATGCCGGAACGGATAAAGTAGTATCCGTCTCCCGTCGGTTCAAAAGACCACACCTGGTTATCGGTATTATAATTTGTCCATTGCAGGATATTCGCACCGTTTGCCTTGGAGCTTTCACTAATATCCCACACGAGACCGGTAACTTTGGATTTGACGGTATGCTGGCTGACGCCTTTGTTTTGCGTCACGGTAAACACGTTGGCTTCGCCGTTCTTCCAAAGCATGATGTTGGCGCCGTCTTTGCCCGCGGACCATCTTCCGTTGTCGATATCCACCGCGTAGCTTTCATCCACTGCCGAACGGAAAACGTAGTCGCCGGGTTCCATCACCCGTTGCAACCAGAATTTCTGATTGTCACCACCGGTAAACTCCCACGAGTAGATATTGGTGCGGTTGGCTGTCGAACCGCCCGCAACGTCCATATAGGTACCGATGCCGGAGCGGATATAGAAGTAGCCGTCGCCCGTCGGTTCGAAATACCAGCGCTGATTATCGGCGCCGAGGTCTTTAAACTGGTAAATATTCGCGCCGTTGTCCTTGCT
>CALDHV010000193.1 GCA_937902305.1 uncultured Clostridia bacterium | reverse complement strand
CAATATCGTTATTGCTTTCTTCATCGCATTATTCCTCCACAAATCCCAGTTTACTATACCGCATTATTTGTTCCTCTCAACAAAGAATACTACATCATCAATATTGCAATTCAATGCATTGCAAATTTTCTCTAATGATTCCATAGAAATCGGTTCATCTTTACCAAGCTTTGCCAACACATTGCTACTGATTCCACAAAGTTCCTTCAAATCGGTGCGCTTGAGCTTTTTATCAATTAGCAATTTCCAAAGGTTATCATAACTTATGGGCATATTGCACCTCCAGCATTCTATATCATTAATTATAAACCAAAAATCACGATATGTCAATATTATTGTTCGAAAACGTGATAAAACAGCAAGGCAGACACGTCTTTTCGTGTCTGCCTTGCTGTTTTATAAATGATGATAAAGTTGCGCGGATTTATTCGTACTCAATCGTGGCGATGGGTTTCGGGGAGAGGTCGTAGAGGACGCGGTTGATACCGGGAACCTCGGCAAGGATGCGGTCCACGATGACGTGCAGCACGGCATAGGGGATCTCCTCGATGGTGGCGCTGGTAGCGTCCACGCTGTTGACGGCACGGATGATCACCATGCGGTCGTCGGTACGCTTACCGTCTTTGATACCGGTGGACGTGATGTCCGGCACGACGGTGAAATACTGCCATACCTTACCTTCCAGACCGTTCTTTGCGAATTCATCGCGCAGAATGGCATCGGATTCGCGGACCTGTTCCAGACGGTCGCGGGTGATGGCACCGACGCAACGGACACCCAGACCGGGACCCGGGAACGGCTGACGGTAAACCATATTGTCGGGCAGACCCAACTGTTTACCGACCAGACGCACTTCGTCTTTATACAACAGTTTGACGGGCTCGACCAGTTCAAAATTGAGTTCTTCGGGCAGACCGCCGACGTTGTGGTGAGATTTGACACCGTGGGATTCCAGAATATCGGGGTAGATGGTTCCCTGCCCCAGGAAGCTGATGCCGTCCTGCTTTTTGGCTTCTTCGGCAAAGACCTCGATAAACTCCTTGCCGATGATCTTCCGCTTTTTTTCGGGATCGGAAACACCCGCCAGCTTATCGAGGAAGCGGTCGACCGCGTCGACGTAGATGAGGTTGGCATCCATCTGATCGCGGAACACCGCAACGACCTGCTCCGGCTCACCCTTGCGGAGAAGACCGTGGTTGACGTGGACGCAGGTGAGCTGCTTGCCGATGGCCTTTATGAGCAGGGCAGCGACAACGGAGGAATCGACTCCGCCGGAGAGCGCCAAAAGCACCTTCTTGTCGCCTATCTGCTCACGGAGCGCCTTTACCTGCTCGTCGATAAATGCCTTTGCCAGCTCCGGAGTGCTTATCCTCTCCATGCTCTCGGGACGCAGATCCTCCGGCTTTATGCCCTTCTTTTCCATTTTGCTGTCTCCTTCCTTCTCCTTATAATGCTTGACTCCGACTCTCTTGTGCTCGGAACGGCGGTGATAGCGGTCGATTATCCGCTTATCGCGCTCGGAGGCACGGCCGGTCTTTATATACTTATCTATCGCGGCGTAGCTGACGCCCATCTCGTTCTCATCGGTCTGACCGTCGAAAAGTCCGGCGGAGGGCGCCTTGTTGATGATCGCTGCCGGAGCCGTCAGCCAGCAGAGGAATTCCCTGACCTCGGTCGCGGTGAGATCGGATATCGGGTTAAAGTCACAG
>CALDHV010000192.1 GCA_937902305.1 uncultured Clostridia bacterium | reverse complement strand
GCCGCTAAGGAGGTCGGGGCGCCAGAGGTCCAAATCGGCAAAAGTTTCTTGCGCATTTATGTGAGCCGGATACAGCTCAAACGGCTCACCGGCTCACATGTCGGTTTTTTTCGACCTCTTTCCAGGCCAATGAGAAGGCAGGAGGCGCTGCCAAAACGGAAAACTAAATTATCTTCGCCGGCGGTTTTTGTTGCGGCTGCAGAAGACATTCTGCTATGATAAAGAACAGTTCAAACAAAGGAGATCGAACCATGTCAGTGAAAAACGAACCGAGCATCAGAACACCGCTTACTGTCGGGATCAGAGAACAGCTGGAACACAGAGCACTGTGGATGTACCTGCTGATTGACGAAGCCAGGAAAAAGGGATTGGATCCGAAGGAATATGTTCCGCAGGCCATCAAGCGCTGCGGACATATGCACGGAGAGAAACACAGAAAAGCCGCCGGCGGCGGAGAAAGCCTGAAAGGTCTCAAGAAAGTACTTTTCGGCTTTTTTGCAAGACGCGTTTTTGAAATGGACATTAAGCGCTGTGATGACGATCATCTGGACATAGATTTCCACTACTGCCCGCTGGTAAAGGCTTGGCAGAAAGCAGGCTGCTCAGATGAAGAGATCGCGTTTCTCTGTGATTGCGCCATGTGCGGAGACCGCGGGATCGGACAGGAATTCGGCTGCGAACTGGATCTGCCTGCCACCATCGGGCGCGGCGATGATATCTGTCAGATCCGGTATATCAGAAGATAAATCATCGGCGACACACGTGGCTGCCAGAAGATCAGGAAATGAAAGAAACGGGTAACACAATGAAAGTCTTTATAAGCTGTGACATAGAAGGAACCACACTTACAACGACCTGGGACGAATGTTATCCCCAGACAAAGCCCACGACTTCCGGACTTTCCGGGATCCAGCATACTGCCGAGATCAAGGCTGCCTGTGAAGGCGCCATCGCAGCGGGAGCAGCACAGATCACCGTTCGTGACGGTCACAATTCCGGCACGCACATTGATGTCAGCAGGCTTCCGGAGTGTGTTGAGGTGATCCGGGGCTGGACCGGCGGGCCGCTTGGAATGGTACAGGGCGTTGATCAGGGGTTTGATGCCGCCTTGTTTATTGGATATCATTCTGCCGCAGGAAGAGTGGGAAATCCGCTCTGCCACACAGAATCACGCAGTGTTCTCTGGATGAAGATCAACGGCCGCAAGTGCAGTGAGTTCATGCTGTTCAGCTGGGCAGCTGCCATGTGCGGGGTGCCAACCGTTTTCCTTTCGGGAGATAAGATGCTGATCGATGATTACAGCGATCTGCATCCCGGGCTAATGAGTGTTGCCGTAAAGGACGGTTTCGGCGGCATGACTACATGTATCCATCCTGAAAAAGCATGCCGGCTCATTAGAGAAGGGGTGGAAAGATCGCTCCGGCAGGACCTTTCGAGGGCACTTTGCACGCTTCCGGATCATTTTGTTTTCGAAATCTGTTACAAGGAAATGGTGCAGGCTGTTGCCATGTCCTATTATCCCGGATTTATGATGGCGGATGACAATACCATCAAAATGGAGATCAGCACCAGATAATACAAGGCTACCAGCGTGTAGGTCGGGAAAAAGTCGTACGTTTTGCCGACATAAACCTTTGCCTGATTGACGATCTCGCTCAAACCGATCGCAGAAAGGATAGACGAGTCCTTGACCGTGATGATAAACTGATTGACCAATGAGGGAATACAGATCTTGAATGCCTGCGGCAGGACGATCTTCATCATCGTGCGGGTCTTGCCGATACCCAAGCTGCGGGACGCCTCGATCTGCCCCTGATTGACCGCCGAGATACCGCCGCGGAAGATCTCGGACATATACGCGCCGGCATTAAGGCTCAAGGTGATCAGTCCCGCCGTATATGCCGTCACCGTAAAGGACGGTATCGCCATACGAATCAACTGCGGGAAGGCATAAAACATCAAAAACGCCTGCACCAGCATCGGGGTACCCCGGACGCACCAGACGTAGGTCGCGGCGATCGCCCGCGGCACGATAAACCGCGAGCGTCCCATCATACAGGTCAAAAATCCGATCACAAGACCGATCAGGATGGCAAGGATCGAAACCAAGATGGTGGTTTTCAACCCCTCCAGCAACAGCGGCGTTGCGACCTCAAACACTCTCGTAAAGTTCAAGACTTTCCCTCACATCAAACGCAAACGGCCCCGGCTAAAAGCGCGGCTTTCGGCTGGGGCCGCTGTTATTATTCCGTTAATTCTACTGCGTGCAGATCAATAACCGTATTTCGCCAGGATCTTGTCGTATTCGCCGGATGCCTTGATGTTGGCAAGACCGGCATTGAACTTCTCGATCAGCTCCGGCTTCTGCCCCTTGCGCACGGCAAAGCCGTAGTAGTTCGGGTTGACGACGTCGCCGACGGTCTTGAGAGCGACCTGCTCCTTTTCGATCGCCCAACCGATGACCGAGCGATCCTCGAAGCACGCAACGGCGTTGCCGCTGATGACCGCCTGATACATTTCCGCAGAACCCTCAAAATAGGTGATGGTGAAACCAAACTGATCCTTGAGGCTCTCGGCATACTCGGTGCTGACGGTGCTCTGCTTGCAGGCAACGACCTTGCCCGTCAGATCGACAGGGCCGGCGATCGCGCTGTCCTTGGCAACGACCATCACCGTGCCGTCCTCGAAGTAGCCATCGGAGAAATCGAAGGTCTCCTTGCGCTTATCGTTGATGGTCATACCGGCGATCATCGCGTCCGCCTGACCGGACTGCACAGCGCCCATAGCAGGATCAAAGCCCTCATTGTGCATCTCGTAGGTAAAGCCCTGATCCTTGGCGATGGCGGCAAGCAGATCCATATCCACGCCGACATAAGTGCCGGAGGCTTCATCCAAATACTCGAACGGTGCAAAGCCGTTGTCCGAATAGATGATGTAATCCTTCTTGTCTCCCGTTTCGCCGCAACCGACCAACGCCGCCAGCAGGCAAACGCAAACCAACAGAGCCGCTATTCTTGTGAGTTTTTTCATAGTGTTATCTCTCCTTTTCATTTTTTTGGAAACAATTTAGAGATACTATATGATACCACAAAATGAATACCCTGTCAATCTATTTTTCAAAAATCGGCGCTTTTGTGTCGAAATCGGGCAAAAAATGCACTGTTTCGTTCCAATATATTCATTTGCGGATGAGATTATGCCCCCTGCCACAGACCGTGTTGCTCCAGCAGGGTACGCATATCCTCCGGCAACGGGCTGGAAAAGCTCATCTGCTCCCCACTGACCGGGTGGGTAAAGGTCATCCCCGCGCAATGCAGTCCGTGGCGCGGCAAATACACGGTATCGGTGCCGTACATCGTATCCCCCGCTAACGGATGCCCCAGCCACGCCATATGAACGCGGATCTGGTGGGTGCGCCCGGTTTCGAGCCACAGCCGCACGAGCGAAAGCTCCCCGTCGGTCGCCAACGCCTCCCAGTGCGTGATGCTGTCCTTGCCGCCCTCCCCGACCTCGCGGGTGATACAGCTACCCTCCCGCACGCGGATCGGCTCATCCACCGTACCGGAGCCGGTCATTTCACCGAGCACCACGGCAAGATACTCCTTTTGCGGCTTCTGCGCCATCGCATAGGCGATATGCGGGCTTTTCGCCGCCAACAGCAGACCGCTCGTGTTGCGGTCGAGCCGGTTGACCGGGCGGAACGAAAGATTTTCACCCCGCGCGGCGAAATAGCCGACCACCGCGTTGGCGAGCGTCGGCTCCGGCTTGCCCGCCGACGGGTGCACCGCCAGATACGGCGGCTTGTCGATGACCAGCAGGTCATCATCCTCATACACAACATTCAGCGGCATTGGCGCGCCCTCGATGCGCACCTCATCCTGCGGCATCGTCACGACCACCGTCTGACCGGCGCGCAGGCGGTCGATCGAGCGCATCCGTACCCCGTCGGCGGTCATCCCGTTATCCACCCGCTTGAGCTTGACCACCATCCGCCATGAAAGCCCGCAACCGCGGCGCAAAAAGGTCTGCATCGTTTCCCCGTCGTAATCCGGCGGGACGATATACGTAAAGGCGCTCACCTTCACACCCCATTCTTTTGCCGGATGCGGTTCTGCCGCCGGAGCAACCCGCCGTATATCCTGCGGTACAGGATACAGGAGCACACCGACGCGAGCACCCAGCTGATCGGCCACGCCAGATACAGCACCGTCAAGGTATGTATCCAGCGGAACACCGTCCAAAGCCACACAACGCGGAAGCCGCATACGCAGAAGATGCTGGTAAGCATCGGCGCAAGCGAGTGTCCCATTCCCCGCATCGTGCCGGAAAACACCTCCACCGGCGCATACAGAAAATACGGTAAAGCGACGATGATAAACCGTTGCATCCCGTAAGCGATCGCCTCATCGGAATCGGTAATATAGATCGACAGGAGCGGATGCCCCATCAGGCATAGCGCCACGCCCAGCACCGTCCCGACGATCACCGAGCCTGCCATACAATACCGCAAGATCTGCTTGATGCGCTCATATTTTCCGGCGCCGATATTCTGCCCGATGAAGTTCATCGCCGTCTGATTGAACGCCGCCTCACAGACAACAACGAACGCTTCCAGGTTCGCGGCGGCGGCACAGCCGGAGACCACGACCGATCCGAAGGAATTGATCGACGATTGGATCAGCACATTGGGGATGCAGAAGGTCGCGCTTTGCAAGCCCGCCGGCAGACCGATCTGCGCGATACGCCGACAGATCGCGCCCTCAAAGCGGATATCGCGCAGCGTGAGC
>CALDHV010000191.1 GCA_937902305.1 uncultured Clostridia bacterium | reverse complement strand
ATCAGCGATTTACGCCGAAAGCCGAGCTTTTTGATAGCGCCATGGCATTTGTAGCACATTGTTTGTTTCTCCGACCATTCATCGTTAACGGCGCTGTAGTTGAACAACAGATTACGGTCGGAGGTCACATCCAGCTCATCGGCGAGCTTCACCAATGCGGTAATATACGCCAGATTGACCCGCCGTCCGTTCGGCATAAGATAATCCGTCGGAAAACTGCTCTTATCCAAAAAATCAGCATGGCGATGTCCACGCACGACCTGCCCGATGCAATAGATATATTCCGGCGACGGGATCTCGAACAGCTTGCTGTACTTTTCAACGAACTGCGCACTGAATTCCTGATGAAAAAGGCGGGTATATTCCGCCAATGACTCACCGGAATGTGCCTGCATATAGTCCTCAAGACCCGGTACGCGATCGTGCATTTCCCAAAAATCAGGCACGGAAATGCCCATACCAATATCGTGCAAGGAAGCACCCATCAGAAGAATATAAAGCTCATCGGGGTTGAGCAAGTTGATAATATCCGATCCGGCGATGGTGTTACAATAATGAATGACCTGCTCGGAATGTTCAAATGTGTGATCGGTATAAAACGGAAAAATGTTTTTATAATTAGCAAGCAATAAATCAATGGAAAATACACTGTTGCGAAAGCATCTGTGAAGAAACGGATCCGTTTCTTTCAAGCGCTTTTCGCACAGAAAATCATATCGCTCAATGTATTCTTGTTCCGTCATTTTTGCTCGCCTTTTTCTTACAGAATAAAAAGTAGTATTCTTTACCGTTAACATCAAAGAACATTATATCACGAAGCAGAAAGAAATCAATCCATTTCGCAGAAAAAGCACCAAGAAATAACGGCAAGCAAATTGCTTTACAAGATCGAGCAATCGGCATGGGCCGGCGGCGGCTGTAAAGCGATTTGCTTTACGGTAAATCGTGACCCTACGAACTTTGTAAAGCTTTATACCTTTACGGTAAAATAAAATATCTTGGAAATTGGGGCAAAGGGCTTGACCGCGTCGCGTGCACGCGCTATAATGAAAAAAACGGCATCGGAAAGGACGTTATACGATGGAAAATCTGAAAAAAATTACCTTGAATATCTGCGGCACCAACTACGTTCTCACCTCCGAGGACGAACCGGGCTATATGCAGGAGCTTGCGGTGCAGGTGGAGACCGGTATCAAAAACATTATGAACAACAACGACCGCACCTCTTTGGTGATGGCAGCTGTGATGACTGCGCTTTTGCAAGCCGATCAAGCAAAGAAGAACGCGCAGACCGCCGACAATCTGCGCAAACAACTAAAATCATTCTTTGATGACAACAATCGCTCCCGCACCGAGGCAGATACCCTGCGGCGGCAGGTCGCACAGTTAAAGCGCGAAAAGGAAGACCTTGAGCGAAAGCTGGCGACCCGGTGAGCCGTAGAATTATCGAGATTTTATCTCCGGCGGGCTCAGAGGAAGCAATGGTGGCGGCAGTCCGTTGTGGTGCCGCCGCCGTTTATTTTGGCGTCGGCAACTTTAACGCACGTCGCTTTGCCAAGAACTTTTCGCCCGACGCTTTGGCGGATGCAGTCGCCTACTGCCACGCCCGTGGCACCCGGGTGCATCTCACGCTGAATACGCTGGTGCGGCAGGACGAGCTTCCCGCCGCGCTGGAAACCGCGCGGCTCGCTTGCGCGTGCGGAGTAGACGCGCTCATCGTGCAGGATGTCGGGCTGGCGCGGTGCATCCGCGCAATGGCAAGTGATATGCCTTTACACGCTTCGACGCAGTTATCCTGCCATTCCCCGGCGGGGGTGGACTTTCTGCGGGATGCCGGATTTACGCGGGTCGTACTGGCGCGGGAAATGTCCCGCGAGGAGATACGTGCCTGTATCGGACGCGGCGTAGAAATCGAGGTTTTTGCGCACGGGGCGCTGTGTATGAGCGTGTCGGGGCAATGCTATTTTTCCGCTATGCTCGGCGGGCGAAGCGGCAATCGCGGGCAATGCGCCCAAACCTGCCGACTGCCATTCGAGCCGACCGACGAAACGCCCCACCCCTGCCCTGCTGATCGCGCGTCATTAAGTCTCAAGGATAACTGCCTCGTTGACTATGTGGCAGAGCTTGCCGCGATGGGGGTTTGTTCGCTCAAGATCGAAGGTCGGATGAAACGCCCCGAATATGTTGCCGCCGCCACGCGCCTGTATTCTGCCGCGGCGCACGGAGATGCGGTCTCGCCGGAGCAGATCGACGAATTACGCCATATTTTCTCCCGCACCGGCTTCACCGATGGCTATTACACCGGCAGGCGCGGCACGGAGCAATTCGGCATCCGCCGTAAGGAGGATGTCGTCGCAGCCGCGCCGATACTCGGCACATTGGAGCGCCTATATGACCGCGAAATGCCGCGCGTCCCCGTACGGATGACACTGGAGCTTTCCGCCGCGCAAAGCGTGCTGACCGTGACCGATTCCGATGGACACACCGTCCGCGCGACCGATGCCGGATGCGAAAAAGCAGAGCATCAGCCGCTCACCGCAGAGCGCGCCGCACAGCAGATCGAAAAGACAGGCGGCACCCCGTTTTATGTCACCGACACGGACATCCGCATCCCGGACGGGCAAACCGTTCCCGCCGCTCGGCTCAACGCCCTGCGCCGTGACGCGCTTGACCGATTGCTCCGGGAGCGTGGAAAAGCACACCCCCTCCCGATGTCCGCACAAATGCCGCCGTTGTCGGCAATACACGCCGACAACGGAAAACGCCTGTATGTTCGCGTCGCCGATCTTGCCCAATGGAACGGCGGCGAAACGGCAGACTGTGTATTTTTGCCGCTCGATACACCGGCTCCGGCGATACGGTCGCTGACTGATGCCGGACAGCGGGTCGGCGTGGAGATACCGCGCGGGCTATTCGGCAAGGAGGACGCGGTACGCCGACAACTGGATGCGGCAAAAGCCGCCGGAGCCGATGCCGCG
>CALDHV010000190.1 GCA_937902305.1 uncultured Clostridia bacterium | reverse complement strand
TCTCGAATACAGAGGCTATGACGTTCGCTTTGTTCAGAACTTTACCGATATTGACGATAAGATCATTCGCCGCGCCAATGAGGAGGGTGTGACCTATCGTGATATTGCGGAGAAGTATATTGAGGAATTCTGGACGGATGCCAAGGGATTGGGCGTGCGCCCCGCAACGGTGCACCCCAAGGCGACCGAAAATATGGATATGATGCAGGAGATCATATCAACGCTCATCGAAAAGGGCTACGCCTATGTCGCCGAGAACGGTGATGTGTATTTCCGTACACGCGCATTTGCGGAATACGGCAAGCTGTCCCATCAGCCGCTCGACGACCTTGAGAGCGGTGCGCGCATCGCGGTGGGTGAGCTGAAGGAGGATCCGCTGGATTTCGCGCTATGGAAAGCTGCCAAGCCCGGCGAACCGAGCTGGCCGTCCCCGTGGAGTGACGGTCGCCCCGGCTGGCACATCGAATGCTCCGCGATGGCGCGGCGGTACCTCGGTGAAACGATCGACATTCACGGCGGCGGTCAGGACCTGATCTTCCCGCACCACGAAAATGAGATCGCGCAGAGTGAGTGCTGTAACGGGGTGCCGTTTGCCCGCTACTGGATGCACAATGGCTACATCAATGTCGATAATAAGAAGATGTCCAAATCTCTCAATAATTTCTTCACCGTGCGGGATGTGGCAAAGGAATACGGTTATGAGCCTATCCGCTTTTTCCTGATTTCCTCGTCCTATCGCAGTCCGATCAACTATAATACCGAAATCATTCAGCAGGGGATCGGCGCACTGGATCGCTTGTATAACTGCAAAAACGCGATGGCGTTCGCTTTGCAGAATGCGCCGGACGGCGAAACCGATGCCGCCTTTGCCGCGCAGGTCGAGACGCGGAAAAATCAGTTTATTTCCGCAATGGATGACGACCTCAATACCGCAGACGGTATCGCGGCGCTCTTTGAGCTGGTCAAGGACATCAACCTTATGCTGGCGGACGGCAAGGCGAGCCGGAATACGATCCTGCTCGGACAAGGGTTGTTTAACGAATTGACCGATGTGCTCGGATTCTGCTACGATCGGCAGGAGGCGGGAGACGATGACGCCGAGATCGAGGCGCTGATCGCCGCCCGCGCGACCGCGCGCAAGGAAAAGAACTGGGCAGAGGCGGACAGAATCCGCGACGAGCTTAAAGCAAAGGGCATAGTTCTTGAGGACACCGCTCAGGGCGTTAAGTGGCACAGAGAATAAAAAACAAATAAATGTATCGGAATTACACTGTGATATCAAAGATGTTCAAAAACGTTCTGGTGATGTGGTTGCCTTTGATGCGACAAAAATTTTCAGTGCAATTTCGCGTGCTGTGGCGGTTACATCTGAATTGTCCGCGGAAAAAATTGCTGAAATTACACAAAGCGCGTTGGACAAATTGTCTGCGCGTTTTATTGGTACAACACCGACCGGGGAACAGGTCCAAGATATCGTCGTTCAATCTTTAATGGATGCCAAAGCATATCAGACAGCCGAAGCATACATTCTATATAGCCCCAACCGGACTGAAAT
>CALDHV010000189.1 GCA_937902305.1 uncultured Clostridia bacterium | reverse complement strand
TCCGGGGCATTACACGAACCGCCTGCCCGTCACATTCCGACAGGAGGTCAATACTATGGCAACCTTTACCAACCAGGCGACCCTGACCTATACCGGGGGCGCCGCCCTATCCAATATCGCCGTCGGTGAATTGGTGGAAGTACTGTCGGCGACCAAGACCGCCGTGGACGACACCTATGCCTCCGGCGATAATGTGCCGTATGTCATCAACATCCTCAATTCCGGCACCACGCCGCTGACCGATCTGACCGTGACCGACGATCTGGGCGGCTATACCGTCGGGACGACGACCGTATACCCGCTCGCCTATGAGGACGGCACGATGCGCTATTTCGTCAATGGCGTTCTGCAACCCACTCCCGCTGTCACGGCAGGCCCGCCGCTGACCGTCACCGGCATCAGTGTCCCTGCCGGCGGTAACGCGCAATTGGTCTTCGACACCAATCTGACCGGCTTTGCACCGCTCGCTACCGACGGCGCCGTGACCAATACCGCCACCGTCAGCGGCGCGGGGCTTACGCCGGCTTTGGCACAGAGCGTCATCACTGCCGCTCCCGCCGCCGATCTGACGATCAGCAAGAGCCTCTCTCCGACCACCGTGACCGAAAACGGCAGGCTCACCTACACCTTTACCGTTTATAACTACGGCAATACCGAAGCGACTGCCGCCGATGCCGTAGCTATCGCCGACACCTTCGATCCGGCCTTGACCGATCTCGCCGTTGCCTTCAACGGCACGACCTGGGCAGAGCCGACGAACTACACCTACGACGCGGGGACCGGCGCCTTTGCCACCGTTCCGGGGCAGATCACCGTCCCGGCGGCGACCTACACGCAGGATCCCACGACCGGGGTCATCACCACCACGCCGGGCATCAGCACGCTGACCGTTACCGGCACCGTATAAACCGCAAGGGGCACCAAAAAAGTCTGCGGACTTTTTTGGTGCCTCATTTTTTGATTTCCGGTATTTACATTTCGCCCGTCGCCCGCTATAATGGTGAAAAAAGGACAAATGGGGAGATCGACGATGAAATACGACATTTATATTGCTTGCTGTACGCCGGACGGCGGCGTGGCGCACGCGATACTGGACGAAACGGGCGACCTGACGCTGTGCGATTGGGTCAAGGCGTCCGAGCCGATGTATCTTGCGTGGGAGGGCGACCAAATCCACACATTATTGAGAAATGACCCGTCCGCTCCGCCGATGAGCGGGGTGACGGTATTGCCGGTGTGCGCCGATGGCTCGCTCGGCAAGCCGGGGGCGATCCGCACCACCGGCGGTGAGGTTGCCTGCCATTTGAGCGTGGTCGGCGGGACTGTATATGCGGCCAACTATGTCAGCGGCAGCGTGTCCCGCATCGCTGATGGCGAAACGGTGCCCACCATCGTCACCCACACCGGGAGCGGGCCGCATCCGACGCGGCAGACAAAGCCGCACACCCACTATATCGCGCCGTCTCCGGACGGGCGGTTTCTGCTGGCGACCGATCTCGGGCTGGATGCGATCTACACCTATGATGCCGACCTGCGCGAGATCGCCGTCGCGCACGTCCCCGCCGGACACGGCGCGCGGCATCTGATCGCCTCCCCGGACGGCAGGATCGTCTACTGCGCCAACGAATTGGCGGGTACGGTGACGGCGTTCGCCTATGCGGACGGGCGGCTGACGCCGCTTGCGACGGTCTCGGTGCTGCCGGCGGATTTCACCGGCAAAAACACCACCGCCGCCATCCGGTCGGACGGGCGGTATCTCTATGTTTCCAACCGCGGGCACGACAGCATCGCCGTCGTCGAAACCGACGGCGACGGCGGGATGACCCTGCGGCGGCTGGTGCCATGCGGCGGCAACGGACCGCGGGATTTTGACCTGTTCGGCGAATACCTGCTCTGCACCAACGAGGACAGCGAGACGGTTACGGTGCTTCGGCGGCAGGAGGATACGCTGTTGCCCTGCGGAGGCGGGCTTTCCCTGCCGCATCCGCTGTGCGTGATCGGCCGCCCGATCACACGGGAGGAGCCGCTTTTCTGATCTGCGGAAAACTGTGAAAAACAAGCACCAAAAAAGTGCGAAAAATTCGTGATTTCGGGTTGACTTTTCAAATTGAGGATGATACTATGGTGGCGATCAAAGTGAGGGGGCGATCGCGATGATCTTCAAGGGCGGACGGGGAAGCCCAAAAACGGAAAAAGTCAAACGAAAACCGCAGGAGGACAACAAGGTCTTACAGCAAGAAATCCTGAACTCCGAAGCACGTTTTATTGATCTGTACACAAAAAATGCCGGCAACATCAGGCCACTGCGAATGCTCTTTGCTTTCTATAAAGGGCATTATCCGCGGTTGTTGTTGTCGGTGCTTTTTTATATCATCAAATCCTCGCCGGTGTGGATCATGCCGTATATCACCGCGCAGGTCATCAATCTGGCGACTCACCCGACCGACGGTATGTGGACGCAAATGATCATCTATGCCGCTATCGTTTTGGCGACGCTGGCGCTCAATATCCCGTTCCATATGCTGTATGTCAAAATGTACAGCTACGCGAACCGCCATGTGGAGGCGGGTCTGCGCGGTGCGATGATACGCAAGCTGCAATCGCTGTCGATTTCGTTCCACCACGATACGCAGTCGGGGCGTATTCAATCCAAGGTGATGCGGGATGTCGAGGCGATCTCCGATCTTGCCTCGTCTATCCTCAATACGGTGCTTGCTGTAGTGGTCAATATGAGTATTACGCTCTTCATCGTCATCACCAGCAATATCAGCGTGTTCTTTATGTTCCTGCTGTGTATCCCGAGCGCGGTGCTACTCAACCGGGCGTTCAGAAAGTCTATGCGCGAGCACAACCACGAGTTCCGCAAGGAGGTGGAAAATACCGCCTCCGCGGTCTTTGATATGGAGGAGCTGATCCCTGTCACCCGCGCTCACGCGCTGGAAAATCTGGAGATCAACAAGCTGACCGCTGATGTGACCGAGGTGGCGCGAAGCGGACAGAGGATCGACAAGGTCAACAGCTTGTTCGGCTCTGTCAGCTGGGCGATGACGATGATGTTTCAGGCGATCTGCCTCTTTTTCACCGGCTATCTGGCAATCAGGGGGCGTATCGGGGTCGGCGACGTGTCGATGTATCAAAGCTACTTCAATTCGCTGACGGGGTATGTGGCGAGCCTCATCGGGCTGTTGCCGACCATCACCCGCGGCACCGAATCCATCCGGTCGATCGGCGAGATCCTGTCGGCGTTCGATGTGGAAGAAAATGCCAACAAACCGAAGCTCAAGACGCTTGAGGGACGGTATGAGTTCAAGAACGTATATTTCCACTATGACAACCGCACCCACGTGCTCAACGGGCTGGATCTGACCGTCGAGCCGGGTGAAACGGTGGCGCTGGTCGGCGAGTCCGGCTCGGGTAAATCCACCATCATCAATCTGGTCATCGGCTTTAATAAGGCGGTGTCCGGGCGGGTTTTGGTGGACGGGCGCGACATCAACGATATTGACCTGCGCTCCTACCGCCGGATGATCTCGGTGGTGCCGCAGAATACCATCCTCTTTTCCGGCACCGTACGAGACAATATCACCTACGGCAACTCCCGCATCAGCAAGGAAACGCTGGATCACGCGATCAAGGCGGCGCGGCTGGAAAGTGTCATCGCCTCTCTGCCCGACGGGCTGGAAACCAGCGTCGGGGAGCACGGCGGTAAGCTGTCCGGCGGTCAGCGTCAGCGCATTTCGATTGCCCGGGCGATCATCCGCGATCCGCAGGTCATCATCTTCGATGAGGCGACCAGCGCGCTGGACAGCGTGACCGAGCGGGAGATCCAGGCGGCGATCGACAACCTGACTGCCAACCGCACGACCTTTATCGTCGCGCACCGTCTTTCTACCATCCGCAATGCCGATAAGATCGCCGTCATCCGCGACGGACGGTGCGTCGAGTTCGGCACATGGGATGAGCTGTTGGAGAAAAAAGGCGAGTTTTACCGCTACCGTATGGCGCAGTCATAAGGGAGCGGATGGCGTTTCGGTCATATCCATATCGGAAATACAAAAGGCGCCTCGTGAAGCCGAATGTTCTTGAGGAATACCGTCCGTAAGAACATATGGGCAACGGGGCGTGCTGTTTTTCCCCAAAAAAGCCGGGAAAAAACGGATTTTTACGAAAAAAATCAATATTTTTGCATTTTTTTCGTTTTTGGAAGAAAAAAGACTGGAATAGTTGAAAAGAACGTGATATAATATTAAGCAATGCAGTTGTGTTAAAAGTTTAACAAACACAATTTGCCGGGCAATTTGCCTTTTATCTCTCATATTGCAATTCTTTATAAGGAGGACATAAGTATATGCAAAAGAAAATCAGCGCTATTCCTTTCTCCGGCACGCCGGAGCAGGAGGCGAAGCTGCAAGCTGTCATCGACGCCAACAAGGAAGACAAGAGTCGTCTGATGGCGGTGATGCAGGAGGCGCAGGAGATCTACGGTTATCTGCCGGTCGAGGTTCAGCAGATGATCGCCGACGGTATGGGCGTTCCGCTGGAGAAGGTTTACGGCGTTGCCACCTTCTACGCGCAGTTCGCACTCTCTCCGAAGGGCAAGTATCACATTTCCGTCTGCCTCGGTACCGCTTGCTATGTCAAGGGCTCCGGCGCGGTGATGGATAAGCTGACCGAGAAGCTCGGCATCGGCGCCGATGAGTGTACGCCGGACGGCAAGTATTCTCTCGCGGCGTGCCGTTGCATCGGTGCCTGCGGTCTGGCGCCCGTTATGATGATCAATGACGAGGTGTATGGCCGCTTGACCGCCGACGAGGTCGATGAGATCTTGAAAAAATACCAGGATTGACCGTTTTTGCTCAACCCCCGAAAGGAACTTCTCAATGAAAATCTGTACGATTCGCGAACTGCTGGACGCTCAGGTGATCTGCGGCGAAGATCGACTGGGCAACCATGTCTACTCTGCCTGCGGCAGTGACATGATGAGCGATGTGCTCGCCTATGTCAAGGATCAGGCCGTTTTGCTGACCGGTCTTGTCAATTCGCAGGTCATCCGCACCGCTGAGATGATGGATATGGTGTGCATCGTTTTCGTCCGGTCGAAAATGCCGACCGAGGAAATGGTGCAGCTGGCAAACGACAGCGGCATTGTCCTGCTGGCCACCGACAAACGGATGTATGAGGCTTGCGGCCTCCTCTACAGCAACGGTTTGGTCGGGAACAAGGTCAAGCGGGCGGACGCGTGAGCGATACCATCACGCTCCGCTACGACGTCAACGGCGAGGATTTCACCTCCGCCGGTCAGGCGTCTGTGGAGGTCAAAAAGGTTTTGCGGCGTCTCGGGATGCCGTCGGAGATCATTCGCCGGGTCTCCATTGCCATGTACGAGGGAGAGATCAATATGGTCATCCATGCCGGAGGCGGCATTGCCGAGGTATTGGTGGATGAGGAAAAGATCACCATCATACTGGAAGACAACGGCCCCGGTATCCAGGACATTGATATGGCCATGCAGGAGGGCTATTCGACTGCGCCGGACAGCATCCGGTCGCTCGGATTCGGCGCCGGCATGGGTCTCCCGAATATGAAACGCTACACCGATGAGATGGATATTCAGTCTCAGATCGGTGTCGGTACGCGCATCACCATGCGCGTCAACCTCTGCGTCTGAAGGTAGGGAAATATGAACACATATGACCACTCCGTTTATCTTAATCCGGCGCGGTGCTGTGGTTGTACGACCTGTGTAAGGCACTGCCCGACAGAAGCCATCCGCGTCCGGGACGGGCGGGCTGTCATCAACGCAGACCGCTGTATTGACTGCGGCGTTTGCATCCGTGTTTGCCCGTATAAAGCGAAAAAGGCCGTATGCAGTAAGCTGGACGCTATGGACGGCTTTCGCTACAAGATCGCTCTGCCCGATCCGACCCTCTACGGGCAGTTTGACAATCTCGACGATGTTGACCGCGTTCTCAGCGGTCTGCTCCGCCTGGGGTTTGACGATGTGTATGAGGTGTCACAGGCCGCGGAGCTTGTATCCGCGTATACCCGCATTTATCTCAACGCCGAAACGATCAAAAAGCCGATCATCAGCGCGGCGTGTCCGGCTGTCACCCGGCTGATCGGTCTGCGCTTTCCCTCCCTGCTGGAGAATGTGATGCAGCTACTGCCGCCGATGGAAATAGCGGCGCATATGGCGCGCCAAAAGGCCGCGCAGGAGCATCCCGCGCTTGCCTCCGAGGAGATCGGCGTGTGCTTCATTTCGCCGTGTGCCGCCAAGGCAAGCTATGTCAAGAACGGCTATGCCGGGAGAAAAAGTCAGATTGATGTCGTTGTATCCATCAGCGATCTGTATTTCCAGTTGCTCAACGCGATGGATCCGTCCGACGAGATCGCCGATCTGTCCTGCTCCGGGATGATCGGTATCGGTTGGGCGACCTCCGGCGGTGAGGCATCCGCGCTGTTCAATGACAGCTATCTTGCCGCCGACGGCATCGAGAACGTCATCCACGTTCTCGATCAGATCGAGAACGGCAATATCCCGAAGCTGGAGTTCGTGGAGCTGAATGCTTGCCCCGGCGGTTGCGTCGGCGGCGTCACGACCATCCAAAACCCTTACATTGCCAAGGCGAGATTGCAAAATCTGCGTCACTATCTGCCGGTCAGCCGCAATTTCCTCAAGGACGGCGAACGCTATATTCCGGATGAGTTTTTCCTCGATGCGATGCCGCAGTATCAGCCGATCTCCCGCCTGAGCGACAATATGGCGCAATCTATGCGTATGATGGCGGATATTCAGGCTTTGCGCAAGCAACTGCCCGGCGTGGACTGCGCCGCCTGCGGTGCGCCCAACTGCCGCGCGTTCGCGGAGGATGTGGTGCGCGGCACGGCAAAGGAAGACGATTGTATGCTTCTCAAGCTCGATGAGCTGCTCAGCCTTGCCAGCCATGTCAAGGAGGTGCCCGATGACAGTAAATGAACTGCTCCGGCACGCCTCATTGACCGCGTGCGTCCTCGCCGACGGCGAGCGGGAGATCACCGGCGTCTATTGCGGTGATCTGCTCAGCTGGGTGATGGGACGCGCCACGGCGGGCGATGCGTGGATCACCATTATGTCCAACCGCAACATTCTCGCCGTTGCCACGCTGGCGGATACCGCCTGCGTCATTCTCGCCGAGGGTGTTCTGCCGGATGAAGGTGTCGCGGAGCTTGCCCGCGAGAAGGGCATCAATCTGTTGCTCTCTCCCGTCGGCATATACGAGACCGCCTGCCGTTTACACGATTGCCTATGAGCCGATATTATTACGATCTGCATATCCACTCCTGTCTTTCTCCCTGCGCGGACAATGACAACACGCCCCACAGCCTTGCGGGGATGGGTGTGCTGGCGGGCTTGCAGATCATGGCGCTCACCGATCATAATACCTGCCGCAACTGCCCGGCGTTCTGCGCGGCGGCAGAGGAGCAGGGACTTATTCCCGTTCCGGGGATGGAACTGACCACTGCCGAGGATATTCATATGGTGTGTCTGTTCCCGTCGCTCGATGCCGCCATGGCATTCGATGACGAGATATACCGCCGCCGCGTGCTGATCCCGAACCGCCCAGCTATCTTCGGGGAGCAGTGGATCGTGGACGAGCAGGATACCCTCATCGGCTCGGAGGAATACCTCCTTTCCAATGCCACCACCGTGTCGGTGGAGGAGAGCGTGCCACTGGTCGAAAGCTTCGGCGGTGTGTGCTATCCCGCCCACATCGACCGTGAGGCAAACGGCATCCTTGCCGTGCTCGGCGTGATGCCGGAAAAGCCGGTGTTCCCCTGCGTCGAACTGCACGACGGCTCCCGCGAGCCGGAGCTGCGCGCGCGGTTTCTTACCCCCGCCACCCGCGTTATTGTCAGTAGTGACGCGCATTTCCTCTGGGACATCCGCGATAAAGAGTATTGGATCGACATCCCGGATGAGCCGGGAGATGAGCGGGCGGTGTGCACGCGGCTGATCGACCTGTTGAGGTGCCGCCAATGAAAGAGCTATCCTTAAACATTCTTGATATTGCGGAAAACTCGGTCAAGGCAGGGGCCACGCTGACCGAGATCCGCATCACGGAAACCCCCGCGACTCTCACGCTTTTGATTCGCGACGACGGTTGCGGTATGGACGCGGATACGGTGCAACACGTCACCGACCCGTTCTATACCACCCGTACTACCCGCTCGGTCGGTATGGGACTGCCCCTGCTCCGTATGGAAGCGGAGCAGACCGGCGGGAGCCTGACGGTCGAGAGTGCCCCGCAGACCGCGGATGCCGCCGAGCACGGTACCGTCGTCACGGCGCTGTTTCATACCGACCACATCGACTGTGTTCCGCTCGGCGATGCCGCCGAATCGGTGCTGACGCTTATTCAAGGGCACCCGGACACCGATTTTCTCTATCGGCACGAGCGCCCCGCCTGCGAGCCGGTCGAGCTGGATACCCGGGCACTGCGCGAGGTGCTCGGCGACGTACCCCTCAATAGTTATGAGGTTTATCAATGGATTCGGGACTATCTCCGCGAGCAATACGCCGGAGATACCTGATACAGTACCCCCGGCAAATCACATAAAACCCGTTAATCTTTTACGAAAGGAAGATAAAGTATGAAATCCTTAGCAGAATTGCAAGCCATCCGTGACAGAATGCAGAGCAAGGTCATCCTGCGCGAAGGCTCCGGTGAGAAGCGCGTTGTCGTCGGTATGGCGACCTGCGGTATCGCCGCCGGTGCCCGCCCCGTGCTCAACGCTTTCGTTGAGCAGGTCAACGAGCAGGGACTCGCCGCCACCTGCACCGTCACCCAGACCGGGTGCATCGGCATTTGCCAGTATGAGCCCGTCGTCGAGGTCTTTGAGGCAGGGAAAGACAAGGTCACTTATGTCAAGATGACTGCCGACAAGGTCGCCCGCGTCGTTGAGGAGCACCTCAAGGGCGGCAAGCCGGTCGAGGAATACACCATCGGCAATTTCAAACTGTAAACTTGGAGGAGGGAAATAAGTAATGATTCGTACTCACGTTCTGATCTGCGGCGGTACCGGCTGTACCTCCTCAGGCAGTAAGAACATCCAGAAAGCCTTTGCCGAGAACATCGAAAAGGCGGGCTTGCAGGATGAGGTCAAGATCGTCCAGACCGGTTGTTTTGGTCTGTGCTCGCTCGGCCCGGTCGTCATCATCCATCCGGAGGGCACCTTCTACAGCCGTGTGACGGTGGACGATGTTCCCGAGATCGTCAATGAGCATCTGCTCAAGGGCCGTGTCGTGGAGCGTCTCGTTTATAGCGACACCGGCGCCGCGGAAGCCGTCAGCCCCGCCAATGTTTCGCTGAGCGATACCGCCTTCTACAAAATCCAGAAGCGCGTCGTTCTGCGCAATTGCGGCGTGATCAACCCGGAAAACATTGAAGAATACATCGCTATGGACGGCTATGCCGCGCTGGGCAAGGTGCTCACCGAGATGACGCCCGAGGATGTCATCAAGGTCATCACCGATTCCGGTCTGCGCGGGCGCGGTGGCGGCGGCTTCCCGACCGGCCGCAAATGGGCGCTCTGCGCACCGAACAAGGCTCCGCAAAAATACGTCGTCTGCAACGCCGACGAAGGCGACCCGGGCGCGTTTATGGACCGCTCCGTGCTGGAGGGCGATCCCCACTGCATCATTGAGGCGATGACGATCGCCGGTTACGCCATCGGCGCGACCAAGGGCTTTGTGTATGTCCGCGCCGAATATCCCATCGCGGTCGCCCGCTTGCAGCTTGCTATTGAGCAGGCGCACGAGTACGGCTTCCTCGGCAAGGATATATTCGGCTCCGGCTTTGACTTTGATTTGAGCATCCGTCTGCGGCGAGGAGACCGCGCTGATGACCTCCATCGAGGGCAACCGCGGTGAGCCGCGTCCGCGTCCGCCGTATCCGGCTGTCAAGGGCTTGTTTGGATGCCCGACGATCGAAAACAACGTCGAGACCTTTGCCAACGTCCCGCAGATCATCCTCAAGGGCGCCGAGTGGTTTGCTTCCACCGGTACCGAGCGCTCCAAGGGCACCAAGGTGTTCGCGCTCGGCGGCAAGATCAAGAATACCGGTCTGGTCGAGATCCCGATGG
>CALDHV010000188.1 GCA_937902305.1 uncultured Clostridia bacterium | reverse complement strand
TAGCCTCAGGTGGTGGTACCGGTCGTACCTTGCACCCCGATAACATGGCTGCCGGTCCCGCTTCGTACGGTATGACCGATACGATGGGCCGTATGCACTCCGACGCGCAGTTTGCCGGATCTTCTTCCGTGCCGGCGCACGTCGAGATGATGGGCTTGATCGGTATGGGCAACAACCCGATGGTGGGCGCCACCGTCGCCTGCGCGGTTGCTGTCGCCGAGGCGCTGAAATAAAGTTTTTTCCGAAAAGGGGCTGTTAAAACGAGGTTTTAACAGCCCCTTTCTTATTTGTTGAAATTGACATTTGCTTATATATGGTCTACAATAGAAGAAATATCGGGGAAAGAGGGATGGTATGGCGACGACCGACAGCTTTTTTACCTATGCGATGGACTGCCTGCAACGGGCGGGCGCGGTCACAGCACGCCGGATGATGGGGGAGTACTGCCTCTATTATCGCGGCAAGCTGATCGGTGATATTTGCGACAATGTCATTCTGCTCAAGGATACGCCGGGCGCCGCCGCCCTGTTGCCCGCGGCACGGCGGGCATATCCCTATGAAGGATCGCGGCATTTGATGTTGGTGCTGGATGCCCCGGAGGATACCGCGACGGTGGCGGCGGTGCTGGAGGCGCTGTATGCCGACCTCCCCGTGCCCAAGCCGCGCAAGGAAAGGAAACCGCAAAAATGAACGAACGTATCACATCATTGCAGGCGGCGCTTTCGCCGCGGCAGGGCTTTTTGGTGACGGGGGAGGCTTCCCGGTTGTACCTGACCGGCTTCCCGTCCAGCGCCGGGACGGTGCTGGTGACACCGGATCAGAGCTATTTTCTCATTGATTTTCGTTACATCGAAAAGGCGAAAAAGAGCGTGACCTCCTGCGAGGTGATGCTGGCGGATAAGTTGTATGCGCAGGTTGCCGCGCTGTGCCGCCGGCACGGGATCGACGAGATGTTCGTGGAAACCGAGGTTATGAGCATACGTGCCCGCGAGGGTTGGGCAACCGCCGTGCCGGAGGTCGAATGGTCGGCTTCCCCGACGATAGAGGAGCGGCTGACGGCGATGCGGCGTGTGAAAACTCCTGCCGAGCTTGCCCTCATCCGCCGTGCCCAGCGTATGACCGATGAGACCTTCGCCTACATTCTTGACCGCATCCGCCCGGGTCGCACCGAGCGGGATGTGATGCTGGATATGGAGTTTGACATCCGTCGGCGGGGGAGCCAGGGGGTATCGTTCGATTTTATCGTCGTATCCGGTGCAAACTCCTCTTTGCCGCACGGCGTGCCGACCGATAAACCGATCGCGACGGGCGATTTCGTGACGATGGATTTCGGCGCGGTGGTGGATGGCTACCACTCGGATATGACCCGCACGGTGGCGCTGGGACAGCCCGGCGTCACCATAGGCAGCGGCGCCTTCGAGGGCTG
>CALDHV010000187.1 GCA_937902305.1 uncultured Clostridia bacterium | reverse complement strand
CGAAAAGCCGTGATACAGCAGATACCGGCGCAGATCCTCCGCGTGGGTCATTGGTTGGCAGATCAGTCGCTTGTCGCCGTCCCGTACCCACGGTGCGGCTTGCAGGATGCCGACGATGGTTTCACCGCCCATACCGGCGATGACCACATCCTCGACCTCGTCGGGCGATACGCAGGCAAGTCCGTCCCCCAAGCGCACCGCGATGCGCCCGGTAAGCCCTGCTTCGTCGATGTGGCGTCGCGCCGCCTCCAGCGGCCCCTCGCGCAGATCGGATGCGATCGCCGACGGGCAGATGCCCGCGCCGACCAGATATACCGGCAGATAGGCGTGATCGGTGCCGACATCCACCACGCGGCTTCCGGGTCGTACCAACCCCGCCACCGTCATCAGCCGTTCATCCGGCATTCTGTCACCTCCCCCGGCAAAAAATCATCCCACCCGCCGGAACAGGCGGGTGGGATGCTCCGATCAGTTGCCGAAATGCTTGTTGAGCTTATCGACCAGCTCGCTCGCGTCCACGCCGTGGACAGCGCACGCCTGCGCCAGCGATTCGCCCCGCGCAGACGGGCATCCGAGGCAATGCATCCCCATTTCGAGGAAATAGGGTGCCGTTTCCATATCGGCATCGAGAATATCTCCGATGCGGGTATTTTCCGTAACTGTCATTGTGTTGACCACCTTTCTGTATTGGCTGATTTTATTATACACATTTTTCTTCAAAATGCAAGCGGAAACGATTAGTTCCCTTGCTTTTCCACTGCCAGCGTGACCTTTTCGCCGTTGATGTCCCATTCCTTGACATAGCCGGCGGTCTGCCCGGTGATCAGCGTTTTTGCCATCACGTCGGTGCGGATGCTCTCCCAGTTGCGCTCGATCAGCGCCTCGACGCGCTCGTTACCGGCGGTGTAGACGGTGATGGTATCCATCACCTCAAAGTCCGCTTCCTTGCGCATCGTCTGTATCTTGCTGACGATCTCGCGCACAAAGCCCTCCTCGATCAGCTCCGGTGTCAGGTTGGTATCCAGCGCCACGGTGATGCCGTGATCGGTGACGGTGAAATAGCCCGGTGTCTGGGTCGTTTCGATCAGCAGATCATCCGCGGTCAGCGTCACGGTGCCGTCCAGCAGGGTCAGTGCGCCTTTTTCGTCTAGCTCGGCTTTGGCGACGTTGCCGTCCAGCGCAGACAGCGCCTCACGGATCGCGCCGAGCTGTTTGCCGTATTTCGGGCCGACGGTTTTGAGTTGGGGCTTGAAGGCGTAGCTCATAAACGCCGACGCGTCGGTGATCCGCTCGACGAGCTTCACATTCAGCTCCTCTGCGATGATGCCAGCATCCTCGGCGGACAGCGCATCCTCCATCTGCACCATCATCCGGGATAGCGGCTGACGGTTCTTGCAGTTGGCGCCGTTGCGGGCGGCGCGTCCGAGCACGACGATCTGCATCACATCCTGCATCCGGGTTTCGAGCATGGTGTCGATGAGTGACTCATCCACCACGGGGAAATCGCACAGATGTACGCTGATCGGTGCCGACGCATCGACCGAGCAAACGAGATTGCGGTAAATATCCTCCGCCATAAACGGGATCATCGGCGCCGCCGCCTTGGCAATGGCGACGAGCGCGGTATAGAGCGTCATATAGGCGTTGATCTTGTCCTGCTCCATCCCCTTTGCCCAGAAACGCTCACGACTGCGACGGACGTACCAGTTGCTCATTTCATCGACAAAGTCCTCCAGCACCCGCGCCGTTTCGGGGATGCGATAATTTGCGAGGTGGTCATCCACTGCCTTGACAGTGGAATGGAGCCGGGACAAAAGCCAGCGATCCATCGCACCGAGCTTGGCGGCATCCAGCGTGTATTTGGTCGAATCGAAGCCGTCGATATTGGCATACAGCACGAAGAAAGCATAGGTATTCCACAGCGTACCGAGGAACTTGCGCTGGCACTCCTGCACCGCCTTGCCGTGGAAACGGTTAGGCAACCACGGCGCAGAATTGGAGTAGAAATACCAACGGATGGCGTCGGCACCGTAGGTCTGCAATGCTTCCATCGGATCGACCGCGTTGCCTTTGGATTTGGACATCTTCTGCCCGTTTTCGTCCTGCACATGACCGAGTACGATGACATTGCGGAACGGTGCCTTATGGAACAGCAGGGTGGAGATCGCCATCAGCGAATAGAACCAACCGCGGGTCTGATCGACTGCCTCGGAGATGAAATCCGCCGGGAACTGCTGTTCGAACTTATCCTGATTTTCAAACGGATAGTGATGCTGGGCAAACGGCATCGCGCCGGAATCGAACCAGCAGTCGATGACCTCGGGGACGCGGTGCATTTCACCGCCGCACTCCGGGCAACGGATCGTCACCGCGTCGATGAACGGGCGGTGAAGCTCGATCTGCTCCGGGCAATTATCAGACATTTCCTTCAGCTCGGCGATACTGCCGATCGCGTGCTGGCATCCGCAGGAGCACTCCCAAATATTGAGCGGTGTGCCCCAGTAGCGGTTGCGGCTGACACCCCAATCCTGCACATTCTCCAGCCAGTCACCGAAGCGCCCCTTGCCGATACTTTCGGGGATCCAGTTGACGGTATTGTTGTTGGCGATCAGCTCATCCCGCACCGCCGTCATCTTGATAAACCAGGATTCGCGGGCGTAGTAGATGAGCGGCGTGTCGCAACGCCAGCAGAACGGATAATCGTGCTCAAACTTCGGCGCGTCGAAAAGCTGACCACGCTTGTCAAGATCCTGCAACACCAGCGGGTCGGCATCTTTGACAAACTTGCCGGCGTATGGGGTTTCGGGTGCCATATCGCCCTTGCCGTCC
>CALDHV010000186.1 GCA_937902305.1 uncultured Clostridia bacterium | reverse complement strand
GATTGCGGTGGCGGTTGAGTATCGGAACGATTCTCGCGGCGTATTCCTTGTCAAAGTTGTCCTCGCCGTTGTATCTCGTGGCTATGTGATAGTGGCATACGAGCAGTATCGGCTTGTCGCCGTTGACGACAAAGCTACCCTCAATATTTTTCAGCCAAAGATCAGTATGGGTCGTTTTGCCCACGCCCGATTTTGCGGTAAACAAATAGGCTTTATCACCCACCGCCACCGCAGAGCCGTGAAATACCAAAGCATCGTACTCCGGCATTTTTTCAGCGATCTTGCGATATATGGCGGTATTCTCCAATTCGGCGGGGGAGTAGCCGGGATATGCGATCCCTTCGTAGGCACATTCCGCAACGCTTTTCTTTCGCTCGTAGAAAATATCCTGTTCTGCGATGCTGACAGTAAAAGCAGGCTCATCGTCGGTTTCGTATGCATCGGCAAGCGGGAGTGAATTGAACAGCGTGTTGACCTTTACCGGGATCCCGGCAAGCTTGATCGTTTTATTCATGGTTTTTTTTCTTCTTCCTGCTAAAGATACGATTGATATAGCTGATCAGCCACGCGATGCCGAAGCAGAGGAAAAAGGTAATGATGCCGATATAGTTGACGATTCCTGCCGTAAACTCCCCCAGAATGGATAGCACAAATACCACACCGATGCTTACCGGCTGGCATATGTAGTAAATGCAATTGATATGCCACCGTGACATACCGAGCTCCGCTTCAAATCCCTGCTCATGGAATGTGTCAGATAACGCCAGCATACACACCGAAACGGCAACGACCGGCATACCGAGCAAATGACTGTAATATCCTGACTTGCCAATGTAGGCCAGCAGCAAAACCTCGCCGAGCATCAGGGCGATACCGCAGGCAATGCCGCAACGATACCATGTCCGCTTAACTTTGCGGAAAGCATTGATGTTCCTGTGGATAAAGTTACCGAGCAGGATATAGGGGAGCGCACGGGTGAAAAAGTTCCCGGGGATATATTGATAACCCGCGATATTCCACCGGATAACGCCCGCAAGCTCACCGGTGCATACCGTCAAAACGATCAGTATGGCGGCGATGAGCCAATCAAAGCGGAGAAGGTTCCATTTCTCCAAAAAATAGATAATGATATAAGCATATAAGAGCGATTGCACATACCATATCGCGGTGCCGATGTCAAATTGCCATACATTCATTACGAGGAAATTGAACCAGAATCGCAGACTGCGAAAAGCGCTGAAAACATTCACTCCCCGCAGATAGTAGTAGAAGATATTCATAACGAAATAAACAACCGCAAGCACCAGGAACACAATGGCGGTACGCTTGATGGTGCGTGCGATCTGCGCCGAACGATTTCCGCTATCCCACAGGACGAGATAACCTGACAGGATAAAAAATGCGATCGGCACAAAGCCGCAAAATTGCCGAACGAACCCGCCAAAGGATGTCGGGAAGCCAAACAGATGGATGCACATAAAGAACATCAAAATAAGGCGTAAGCGATCAATGGCAGGATGGTAAAAGGTCGTGTTTTTTTTCAGCACCATTTCTTGCTGCATTTCGTCTATTCTCATCAGTCATCCTCCTCCGGTATTTCTTCGGTCGGTTTCATAATAAACTCTTTAGCTTGTTTATTCTCAATGAAATACACACGTTTGCAATGACGAAGGATGCTTCTTCTGTGGGTGGATACAATGCAGGTCTTGTTGGGGGAGCGGTAGATGATATTCTCCAGCACCCGCTTTTCCGTCTCGTTATCCAGCGCGCTTGTCGCCTCATCCAAAAGGATAATCGGCGCATCGCGCAAAACAGCTCTCGCTATGGCAATGCGTTGTGCCTGCCCTTCGGAAAGTCCTTGTCCGCGCTCACCGATTTTACCGTATATCCCATCTGGGTGGGATGCAATAAACTCCCACGCGCAGGCGGTCTTGAGCGCTTCAATGATTTCTTCGTCGGTGGCATTTTCCTTAACCAGCCGCATATTTTCGGCGATCGTTCCCGCCATAATGGAATTGCCCTGCGGCACATAGGAGAACATACACCGCAGATCGGCATTCATATTGACCACATTGCCGTCCTTATCGGAAATCGTCACCGTCCCGTCAGACGGATGGATCAGTCCGAGCAATAGTCGGAGCATCGTCGTTTTCCCCTCGCCGGAGGGGCCGAGCACTGCCACGATCTCGCCCGGATTGGCAACAAACGAGCCGTGCTCGTATACAGCTTTGGTTTCGTTATAGGCAAAGGTAACATCGCTCATTTTGACGGTCAGACCGTCTTCGGCTTGTCCGCTGATGGCTTCCAGCGCTTTGGCGTCGTGCTGTTCTTTCGGCAGATCGCAAAGCTCACGAATGCGGTGTGCCGAGATTGCCGAGGAAACCATACCGGGAACCGTTCCCACCAGAGAATTAAAACGGGTGGTAAGAGCGCTCCTTTGCTGCAAAAAGAATGTCATATCGCCGTATTGGATCTGCCCCGTCCACAGCCGCCACAGACAGTAGCCGAATGCGAGCATGGCGACGGCGGTCTGCAAAAGTGATACGCCGATATTGGCTTTGATTTCAAACTTGTTGTAGTCCAAATGGTATTCCTTGTATTTTCCTTGCCACCATTTGAGCTTTTTTTCGGTCGATCCTGCCACTCCAAAGGATTTAATCATATCAAAATTGTAGAAGGTGTCCACCTCAAAGGACATCATCTGCGAGTTCAGCTCCAGCACGCGCTTTTTGTATTCTCGCATTTTTCGCATAATAAAGCGGGACATGATCAGCAGGACGGGTGCCGAGCCGAGGGCGATCCACGCCATATTCGGATCGGTCTTAAAGAGAAGCAGAAAGGTCGTGCCAAAAGAATATAATGTGATGATCAGGTTGGGGATCCAGCCGATGGCATTGTTTGCCACCGTTCCCGTGTCGTTGCCGAAACGGTTCAAAAGATCGCCGTTGGGGTATTTGTTCAGCTCTTTCCATTCGGCATCAATTATTTTATTGAAGATGGTGGATTGAATATCATTGTTGACATAGATGGATATTTTCAGCCCCAAACGGCTCAACACGCTACTGACAATGAGAGAAAATACCGTCGAACAAACCGTTGCGACGATCAGCACCCACAAATGGTCGATCTGCTTTCCGACGACGATATTGATCAGGATCTTGCTGATCCACGATGCGGCAAGAGAGAGCGTCGAACCGACAAGACCGAGCAACGTATAGAAAATGATGACCCATTTATACTTTTTAGAAAAGGAGAATATCCATTTCCAATCGTCAAAAAAATCCCGGAAAGTACCGTCGTGCCATTTATCTATCAAGGTTTGCAGGGAATTGATTTTTAATATTTTGTTGATGCTCGTATAGTGGGTCGATGGGCTGTTTTTTTCGTCCACGGCACATACCTCCCTCCGGCATTTTTTCTGTCAGCTTCGTGAAAAAAATGTTATGCGCGCAAACAAAGTAAGGTAAAAGCGCACCACCTTGCGGGGGAGGTGGTGCGCTTTCGTATAGGTGGAATTATCCCAGCGAGAGTTCGGTTTTGATGTTGTTTGCCGTGAGCCAGGCAACGATGTCGGCAGTGCTCTCTGCAAACTTGTATTTCGTCGGATTAAATTCGTCTTCAACAGACTGACTTGACCAATGATAATAGTTATCCTCGGTAGAACACGTGGTTTTGAAACCAGTATACTGACCATCGTTGGCAGGAGTATCACCGATCTGGAACTGAATGAGACTCGAATTGGCAGTGTTGTAAGAAATCAAGGTGGATTGCAGGGCATACATATTGAAGCCTACCCACGGATCACCGGAGGTCGCGATCACATCCTGTGCATCGAAAGTGACAAACTCCAATTCAACAGATTGAAACTTCATATTTATTACTCTCCTTTCTTTTTGCCTCGCGGTTGCTTTCGGTTTTCAGCTGTTAAACCGAACACCATAGATAAATTAAGTTCGTGCCCCGCAAAAACTTTACCGTCACCGAAAAGCAAAAGGATGCTATCCACAATATCGTGTGGTTAGCATAGCGTTGATCACAATATACAATATACCAACACTACATTCAGCAGTATAACATACGGATTTCGTTTTTGCAATAGAAAAAGGAACACCACCACCAACATTATATGATCAAATACTAGCAGATAATCAATTGGGAACAGCTCAAGAAAGAGGCGACTTTGATACACCATTTACTACAGACACAAATGGCAAAATATTTAATCGAAAAGGGAATTGAAAAGGATAAGATTATATTAGAAGAAAAAGCAGGATCTACTTTTGGTAACGCAAAATTCTCTATTCCTATTGCGAAAGAATTAAAAGCAGAAAGAATAATAATTGTTACTACATTGGAGCATTTTACTGACTATGAATATAATCCATTAAAGATTTTTTCAGAATTTATCGCTGATGAAAATATAAACATGATGGTATATACTAATACAATACCTACATTGTAAAAAATATTTTAAAAAAATATTTTATTTAAAAAAGATAAGGTGTATAATAAGTGTAATTTCAAATATTGATGGAGGATATTAAAAATGTATAAAAGTGAATATTTAAATAAAATTTACAATAGTGTAAAAGAAAAACATCCAGAACAAAAAGAATTTATCAACGCTGTAGAAGAATTTTTAGATTCAATGGAATATTTAGTAGCTAAAGATCCTAATATTGAAAAGAACGCAATATTAGAACGTTTAGTAGTTCCTGAAAGAGTATTAAAATTTAGAGTAGCTTGGATGGATGACAATGGTA
>CALDHV010000185.1 GCA_937902305.1 uncultured Clostridia bacterium | reverse complement strand
TGATGAGCCTGTTTCGGGTATGGATGAGGCGGGCTTGCAGATATTTTATGAGCTTCTCGACCGCCTGCGGCAGGATGATATGGTCATCCTGCTGATCTCGCACGATCTCGCGTATGTGCGTCAGCACGCCGACCGGGTCGTTTTGCTGGATCGCACGGTGCGGGCGATCGGCTCGCCGGTCGAGGTTTTCACCTCGGCGGCGTTCCGGAGCGTTTTTCCGGGAGGTGAGGCGTGATGGCGTGGCTTTTTTCGTGGTGGCAGTATGATTTTATGCGCAACGCGCTGTGGGCGATCTTGTTGCTGACGCCGCTGTTTGCGATGCTCGGCACGCTGGTGGTCAATAACGGGATGTCGTTTTTCTCCGACGCACTCGGTCATTCGGCGCTGACCGGCGTGGCGCTCGGCGTGGTGCTGGGCGTTCAGCAGGAGCGGTGGGTGATGATCGCGTTCGCGGTGGCGTTTGCCCTGTTGATGAACGGCATCCGCCATTCCCGCATCGCCTCGACCGATACGGTGATCGGGGTGTTTTCCTCAGTCGGCGTGGCGCTCGGATTGGTGCTGTTGTCCCGTAGTGGCAATTTTTCCAATTATCAAAGTTTGCTGATCGGGGATGTGCTGAGCATCACCCCCGCCGAGCTGTGGAGCCTCGTTGCCGTGCTGGCGTTGACGGCGGTGCTGTGGGTGGTATGCTTCAACGGCTTCCACGCGGTCAGCGTCCACCCGGCGATGGCGCGCAGCAAGCGCATTCCGGTCGAGCTGCTCGATAATTTTTTTGTCGTGCTGATCGCGGTGGTGGTGATGCTGGCGATCCGCTGGGTGGGCCTGTTGCTCATCAACGCGATGCTCATTCTGCCGGCGGCGTCGGCGCGCAATGTGGCGCGCAGTATGCGCAGTTACCACCTGCTGGCGCTGATCTTTGGACTGTTTGCCGGGGTGCTCGGGCTGATGCTGTCGTATTATAACGCGGTGGCGACCGGGCCGACGGTGATCCTGGTGCTGGCGGCGCTGTTCTTCGGCACCTTTGCAATGCGGGAAAAATAAGGAGGATCACGATGAAAAAGGTCAGTGTACCGGTGATGCTCGAAACGCTTGTCTACCGCGAAACGATACTGGATATGCTCAAGCAGGCGCGGGCAGACCGTGTCTTTTTGGCGATGGAGCGTAGCTTTGACCGGAAGGAGTATGACGGGCGGCTCCGACTGCTGGCGGACGGCATCGCCTATTTCCGCGAGAACGGATTTGAGGTCGGCGTGTGGATCGGCGAAACGGTGGGGCATTGGCAACACCCGCCGGAGGACACGGACGGCGGCAGAGGTCTGCGCCTGTGGACGGACACCTTCGGGGAAACGCATAACGGCAATTTCTGCCCCGCCGACGAAAAGTTCCTTTGCTATGTGGAAAGCTGGATTGAAGATATTGCCCGGCTTGCACCGGATGCGATCCTGCTGGATGACGATTTCCGTATGTCGATGCACGCCGCCGATAACGGCTGTTTGTGCGACGCGCACCTGGCGGCATTTTGCCGGGAGGCGGGAGAAACGCTGACCCGGGAGGACATCCGTCGGCGGGTCTTCTGCGGCAAGCCGGGAAAATACCGCGATATTTGGCTCAAGGTGCAGGGCGACACCCTGCGCCATGCCGCCGTGCGGTTTCGGGCGGCGGTGGATCGGGTCGATCCGTCGGTGCGCCTGGGGCTTTGCGCGGTGCTGTCCACCTGGGGGATGGACGGCGTGGGCGCGCCGGAGCTTGCGGATATTCTGGCGGGCGACACCCGACCGCTCCTGCGGCTCATCGGCGCACCGTATTGGCCGCAATTCAGCCGGTTTTCCCTCTCGGAGATCGTGGAATTACAGCGGCAGGAGCTACGCTGGTGCGGCGATACCCGGGCGGAGATCATGGTGGAGGGGGACACGTATCCCCGTCCGCGGTTTCGGTGCCCCGCCCTGCGGCTGGAGCTGTACGATATGGCGACCCGCGCCGCCTGCGATACGGACGGGATACTCAAATATATGCTGGATTACACCGCTTCGCCGGAGTACGAAACGGGATATATCACCCGCCATGTGCGCGATCTGCCGATGCTATCGCGGATCGAGGCGATGTTTGCCGGCAAGCGGGATGCCGGGGTGCGGGTCATCACGCCGTATAACCGCGTGGCGAACGCCGCGCATCCCGATGACCCGAATACCACCTGGAATTGCTGGGACTGGTTCTGCGATCCGGCGATCACCTTTTTGACCGATTGCTCCCTGCCGCTCGCTTTCGCGGCAGAGGAGGGTATGACCGCCGCTTTCGATACGGCGGCGGACGAGCTGACGCCGGAGCAGATGACCGCCGGCGCGATACTGGACATCCGCGCCGCGATGCGGCTGACCCGGCGGGGCGTGGATGTGGGCTTGCTTGATGCGGAATGTGACGGACACCCGACCGAGGAGTTTTTCCCCGCCTATGGCGAAACGGTGGCGGTGTCGGCTGGGATCCCCGTATACCGTATGGCACTGCGGGAGGGCGCGGAGGTGCTGTCGGAGTTTACCGTCGGCGGTCGCCGCATCCCGGGCGCATACCGCTATGTCAATGCGTCGGGGCAGAGGTTTTTGGTTTTTCCGTTTGTCGGCGGGCGTCCCGCGCTCAGCCTTACCTACTGCCGCCAGCGACAAATCGCGGACACGGCGCGTCGCTTCGGTCAGCCCGTTCCCGCGGTGGTGGAGAACAGCCCGGAGCTTTATGTGCTGGTAAAGCAGGACGATACGACGGTGACGGTCGGACTGTTCAATTTCTTCTCCGACGATATTCTTACGCCGTTTGTGGCGATGGGACAGCCATTCACCGCCATCGCGGATACGCTGAATTGCCGGGCGCAAAAGGAAAACGGCGGCATCCGCTTGCTGACGGACATCCCGCCGATGAGCTGTGCCGCCATCACGGTGAAAAAATAAGGAGGGGCTTTTGTTCACCCCCGATGACCCGTGCCGTAGGGTGCGGCGTCCCCTACGGCTCAAGGTTTGTCGAGCAAAAAGATACCGCCGAAAGGACTCCTTCGGCGGTTTTTTATTTCAGTAGCTCCTCAAAGGTTTTGTCCAGCGTTTTGGCTAAAGCGATCAGCTCGATGTCCGTGACAAAGCGTTTCCCCGCCTCGATGCGCTGGATGGCGTTTTTATCCACATCCAAGCCGACCAACTGCAAGCGGTCTGCCAGCTCCCGCTGGGATATACGCATCGCCTTGCGAAAAACGGCGACATTCTCTCCGCATCGGTTGTTTTTACCGGACGGCGTTTTGTTGATAAACATACCAAAACCCCCCACATTTTGACATTCAGTGCTTGACAACAAGATTATTCTATGCTAAAATGTCAATCACAATGACATTCACTGAATGTCAAAAGAAAGGAGTAATCAAAATGAAAATGTCCACAAACGAGTATTATCAGTACAAATCCGCGATCGAGGCGGCAAACGATTCGGAGGATAAAGAGGCGCTCCGGCAGATCCAAAAGCAGTTGATCGCCAAATACGGCATCGACAATGACGACGTTCGCGCATTGATCAAAAAGTTCCGCTACACGGTATAAGGAGATGCGAGAATGTGGTTGTTGCTCATTGTCGGAGCAATAGTTTTGGAATACTATTTCACCAAGCGCCGCCATCGTTTTGATAATATGCCGCCAATGGAAGATCAACCTATATCGACACCACCGTCGCCGCCCGAAGATGATCCGCGTTTGCTTCATCCGCTGTCATTAAAATTAAAAAACAGTCCTTTTTATTCCGATTATCCTACTACGTTTGAATGTATAATGTACAGCGATCAGAAAACAGAGCAAAAAATAGACTTTTTGCTTGAATCGTTGAGAATGGGGCACGAACTCGAAGAAAAAGGCAGTTATGTTTGTCAGTCTATAGAGGAAGATCTGCCATACTATTGTGAAACAGAAAGAGAATATGACGACATCAAATATGGGCGTTTTGACATTCCTCCCTTACTGGTTTTCCCGGACAAAAACAAGCCGCCGAAATACATTTTGGATGGTATAATCGAGATGCTTATGTTCTACCATTCCGGAGAAAGCGAGCACCCATCCAAGTTTCGGTTTTGGAAAGGGAAAATCATACAAATGGCAATGAGCGGTGATTTACAGGCGATAGCCTGTGTGTCGTGTACAGAGCATTACACAAAAGCTTATTTTACCGATGAAGACCGCGCCCTGTTTCAACAAGCGTATACAAACAAAATACTTGACACGACGAAAACCGATCCCGAGGCGGCGCTGGCATATGCCCGGTGGGTATTGTGGGATGATCGTTCCGATGAGTACGAAGAATGCTTAAAATATGCGGCAACACAAGGAAACTCCAGCGATGCGTGGTATTGGTTAGCCAAACTGTATTCTTCAAAGCAAGGGGTGTTTGTGGAACGTCGTATTGACGAGCATCACACCGAAAGTGAATGGGTTAGTGTGCCCGAAGAAGAAAAAACAGTGTTGGCGAATAATGAAAGACAATGTTACCTATGCGGCGCACAGTCGGATATCGGAGTAATGAAAGGACTGTGCCAGTATAGGCTTGCAAGAATGATAGAAGACGAAAACCCCGATATGGCGCAGTACTTATATGCACAAGCGCACGAAAACGGCGTTCATTGATCATTCTCACAAAAAGCAAAAACAGGCCGACTTTGATGTCAGCCTGTTTTTCTGTTCAGAGAGTATCACTCCGCCAAATCCGCCAGCGCTTTCGCCAGCTTGTCGGCGGCGATGGCGTGTCCGTCGCGCAGGGGATGGAGCGGGTCCTTCGGCAACCAATGGGAGCCGTTGACGAAGCGGATGTGCTGTTGATGCCGCTCGTTATATTCCGCGACCAGCCGCTCGATGTCCTCCTCGTGGGTGCCGTTGAAGGGGCTCATCGCGATAACCTGCGTTTTCGGGTGCGCGGTGAGGATCGCATCCAGCAGACGCACATAGCCGGCGGTGAAGGTCACCGCATCCGCCCGGACATCATTGGAGCCGTGATTGATGAAAACATAGTCCGGGTGGCGGTCATACTGCACCGGATACCCGTCCACAACATAGGGGTACGCCTCCGCCGCGCACGGCACACCGCCGCATCCGCCTTTGGTCACGCCGACCGCGCCGTAGCCCATCATCCACGGCTCCAGCCCGAGCTTTTCCGCGCAAAGCCACCCATAGGTGGCGGTGATGTCGTCCTGCACCGGGCGATTGAACTGGTCATAGGCATATTGCGTATACGGGGCGTCGATCAGCACGCCCTCGGTGATGGAGTCCCCGACGAACTCGATCACTTTTTTCTTTTTGCGGCGCGGCAAAGCGACCAGCGCATCCGCCTCCACTCCGCCAAAGCGCATCCCCCCGGTGACGGGCGAATACCAGCGCGGGATCATTTCCACCATCCCCTTGAGGATCACCTCGACGGTGTGTCTGCCGTCGCCGTCGGCGCTGATGCGCAGATAGCGGTCGATCGGCGCCTCCACCCGCGCGCCGTTATCCACCCGGATCCACAGATGCGCATACGGCTGCTGCGCCAGCTCGACGCGGAAATGCAAGATCGCCATTTTTCCCTCGAACGCGAACGCAAACCGACTGCCGGCGGCAGTGGCAAGGGCGGTGTTGTCATACGCCGCGAAGCGCCCTGTATAAACGATGTGCGGGTCATTATACTTGAAAAGCATTGATTTTCCTCCCGTGCTGTTTTTGGTACAGCATACCTCATTTTTATACAAAAAGCAAGTTTTATTTTTTCTGCCGGTAGATGCGGGGGCACACGCCGACCCGCCGCCGGAACAGCCCCGAAAAATAACTTGCATCGGGATAGCCGACCCGCGCGGCGATCTCGGCGACGGGCAGGGAGGTGTTGCGAAGCAGACGGCGGGCGATCCGGAGCTTGCTGTCAAGCTGATAGTCATAGGGCGTGGTGCCATATTCCCGCCGGAACAGCTTGACGCAGTAATCGGGAGAGCGGAAAATGCACCCCGCCAGCTCGCGGTTGCCGATGACGCGGTCGGGGTGGCGGTCGAGATAATCCCGCAGAGCGACCGCCTCCGGCGGATGCCCCGCGCGATTGACCGAGCGGGCGAGCCGCTCCACTGCCTCAAAGTACAGCGCCGTCAGCGCGGTCTCGGTCGCCGCGGTCGGCTCGGAGCGGCAGACCAGCGCCGCGATGCGGCAGAAAATATCCGAAAGCCCCGTGCCGTCAAACAGCCATTGCCCGCCAAGCCCGTAGCGGTCTGCAAGCTCCACCGCAAGCTCGCCCGTGACGTTGAGAAACACCTTTTTCCACGGGCTTTCGGCAGAAGAATAGTAACGGTGGGTCTGCCCCTTGGGCAACAGATAGATGTGATCTCGCCCGACGGGATGCGCCACGCCGTCGATGACGACAAAGCCCTCCCCGGCAAAGATGTATTCGATAACCGTTATATCCGACTGTCGGCGCAAAACGTGATAACTGCCATCGCAGTAGGACACCCCCGCCAACTGAATCGTCATCGGCAGATCGCTCGGCGGATAACTGCGGATGATCTCGTGCATCGGTATCGCCTCCAAATTGTATTTCACAAGTTTTGGATTGTTTTTTGGGTGTTTTTTTAGGGTTTAAGCCATTATAATACAAATTAAGCAAACCGTCAACCAAATTATCAGGAGGCGTTTATGATGAAAATGCGTATTCCCGCGATCCCGCTCTTTACGGTAGACCCGTACTTCTCGGTCTGGAGCTACGACACGCTCAATGACCGTATGCCGATGCACTGGACAGGCACGTCGAATGCGATGGTCGGCACCGTCACCGTGGACGGCACGCCCTACCGCTTTTTGGGGACATCGGCGGATGAAAAAATACCGCAGGTGTCGCTGGATATGGACGCGCTGACCACGACGGCGGTATTCCAAAACGACAAGATCCGTCTGACGGCGGCATTCACCAGCCCGATGCTGGCGGAGGATCTGTATTTATCCTCCCGCCCCGTGACCTATCTCAAGCTGACCGCCGACAGCGTGGACGGCAAAAAGCACGCGGTCAGCGTCAAGCTGTCCTGTAGCGAGGAGCTGGTGCTCAACCGCGCCGGTGAGGGTCGCGCGTGGTCGCAAAGCGAGGATTTCGCGGGTCTGACCACCGTGCGGATGGGCAACGGCACCCAAAATGTGCTGTGGCGCAGCGGCGACGGCGTTCGCATCGACTGGGGCTACCTCTACCTGGCGGTGCGCGGCGACGCGACGGTCGGCAACGAAGTCTATGACGGCAAATACGCGATCTGGGCGCAGACCGAGCTGACCGACGGGGCGCTGTTCCTGCTCGGCTATGACGACATCAAATCCATACAATATTTCGGAGAAAACCTCGATGCCTACTGGAAAAAGGACGGCAAAACCATCGGCGCGGCGATGAGCGAGGCGGCGGCGGAATACGAGAGCCTGCGGGCACGTTGCGACGCATTCGCCGCGCGGATGCGGACAGAGGCACTTGCTAAGGGCAACGAGGAATACGCCGAACTGCTGACACTTGCCTATCGCCAGGTGATGGCGGCGCACAAGCTGGTGCTGGCACCGGACGGCAAGGTGCTGTATATCTCGAAGGAGTGCTTCTCCAACGGTTGCGGCGCGACGGTGGACGTCACCTATCCGAGCGCACCGATGTATCTCTACTACAACACCGAGCTGCTCAAAGGGATGCTCCGCCCGGTATTCGCGTTTGCATCGGGTGAGGAATGGACATACGATTTCGCACCGCACGATGTCGGGCAATATCCGTTGCTCAACCGGCAGGTGTACGGCATCAAGACCGAGACCGAGCAGGACGGCTTGTGGACGCGCACCAAATACGCGTTCAAGCCGGAAATGCAGATGCCGGTCGAGGAATGCGGCAATATGATCGTGCTGGTCGCCGCGCTGTGCGAGCGGGACGGAGATTACGGCTTTGCCCGGGAATATCTCTCCCTGCTCAAGCAGTGGAAGGACTACCTCATCCGCTACGGTGAAGACCCGGAAAACCAGCTTTGCACCGACGATTTTGCCGGGCATTTGGCGCACAACTGCAACCTGTCGCTCAAGGCGATCTTCGGCATCGTGGGCTATGCGCGCATTATGCGGGCGCTCGGCGATACCGCCGAGGCGGACGAGCTGACCGAAAAAGCCCGCGCCTACGCGCAGTCGTTCCTTAAGCGTGCCGCCAACGACGACGGCAGTTACCGGCTGGCGTATGACCGCCCGGGCACCTTCAGCCTGAAATACAACGCCGTGTGGGATAAGGTGTGGAAAACCGGTGTGCTCCCGGACAGCTTCTTTGCGGGCGAGATTGCGCGGTACAAGAAAGAGGCGCACGCCTACGGCGTACCGCTGGACAGCCGCGAGCAATACACCAAATCCGACTGGGAGCTGTGGGTGGCCTGCATGGCGGATGATCCGGCGGACTTCGCCTTCATCACCGCGCGGGTATGGAACGCATACCACACCACCCGCCGCCGCGTGCCGATGACCGACTGGTATTACGCGGATACTGCGGAATGGCGCGGCTTCCAGCATCGCACCGTGCAGGGCGGCTTGTTCCTGCGCCTGCTGATGGATTGAGGTGGACGAAAATGAAACGGGTGTCAATGAGCTATTTTCCCGGCTTTTCCGTGGAGGAGGGCAAGGCAGTCTTGCGCCACGCCAAGGACACCGGGCTGGACGCGGTCGATCTGGGGCTTAATCCCTTTTCGGTCGCGGACGACCGGTCGATCTATGCCACCGGCGACGAGACGCAGATCACCGCCTATTTCCGCGCTTTGCGGGAATATGCCGACGAGCTCGGCATCGCGATCTGTATGACCCACGGCAGAATTGCCGGCTATCGCACCGACCCGGCGCATAACCGCGACGAGCTTGCCTCGTTCCGGTGGGATGCGCTGGCGACGGCGGTGCTGGGGGCGCGGTTTTGCGTCGTCCACAGCGTCCACCTGGGGCTGGATGCCGCGCCGGAGGATCAGCGGCGGCTCAACCGGCAAATGATGGAGGACTATCTGCCGCTTGCCAAGCGGTACGGCGTGCGGCTTGCGATGGAAACGCTGGGCGATACGCACGCCGCCGACGGACGGGACGGCGTGGATTTCTTCGGGGATTTCGACGAGTATTTCCGTGCCTTTGAGGAGGTCGCCCGCGTGGGGGACAACCGGGATTGGCTGTGCGCGTGCGTGGATACCGGGCATACGAATAAGACTGTTCGTTTCCCCGGGCAGATCCCGCCGGGAGAGTTCATCCGGCGGTTGGGCGATCGGGTGCAATGCCTGCATCTCAACGACAACAACGGGCTTACCGATCAGCATAAGGTGCCGCTCAGCGGCACGGTCGATTGGCAGGACGTACTGGCGGCATTGCAGGAGATCGGGTATGCCGGGGATTACAATATGGAGCTTAATCTCCGCTTTTTCGGCAAACAGCCCGCCACCATGGATGCGTATGAGCGCTTCGCCGTACAGGTGATGCGGGAAATGCTGAACGGTTGATCGGAATAAAGAAAATCGTGCCCTTGCCACGGCAAGGGCACGATTTTCTTATTGCTTTTTTGTATCAGCGATACAGCGGGCCAAAGGCGGCGCAGGCGCGGTAGTCCTGCCCCTCTTTATCCATTCCGAATGCATTCCAAGCGGCGGGACGGAAGATCTTTTCCTCCGGGACATTGTGCAGGCACACCGGGATGCGGAGCATCGAGCAAAGCGTGATGAGGTCTGCACCGATATGCCCGTAGGAGATCGCGCCGTGGTTGGCGCCCCAGTTGTTCATCACCTCATAGGCGGACTTGAACGGACTGCCGTCCTTGCCGTCGCACCGCGGGGTGAACCATGTGCAGGGCCAGGTGGGATTGGTGCGCTCCATCAGCTTGTCGGTCACATCGTCCGGCAGGTTGACCGTCCAGCCCTCGGCGATTTGCAACACCGGCCCCAAGCCCTTGACCAGGTTGAGACGGATCATCGTCGCCGGCATTTCGGCGCGGGTGACGAAGTGGCTCGAGAAGCCGCCGCCGCGGAAATTGTCAAAGCCCGCCTCGCACCATACGGTCGCGTCGGTCATCTTGTCGATGTCGCTCTCAGTGACCTCCCACCACCGCTTCATCACGGCGTTGCCGTTTTCGTCGCGGCACTCGCCGCAGGCATCCAGGCACGCCGCGCCGGAATTGAGCAGGTGGATGATACCGCCGTTTTCCTTTGCCTTGCCGGTCAGCGAATAGCCGGTGACGCGCTTGGTCGCCTCCTCCGACCAGTAGGTACGCACATCGGCAAAGATCTGCGCGCGGTTGGTCAGGAGCTTCATAAACAGCATCGAAATGCCGTTGAGTGTGTCGTTTTCGGTCGCAAAGACCATCGGCTCCTTCTTGCCGGTGTAGTCGAAGGAGGAGTTGAGGATCGCCTCTGGGTAGTCGCAGTTCGGCCAATGGTCAGTCCACTGCCGCTGTCCCTGGAAGCCCGCCGCGATGGCATTGTGACCGAGCTTTTCTTCCTCAAAGCCGTCCGGCAGATTGGGATTGCCGTTCATCAGGTCTTTGATGATGCAATACATTTTGATGGTGAATTCCCACTGCTTTTCCTTTTCCTCGGGGGTGAACTTGATGCGGCGCGGCTTGCCGAGGAACTCCACCTCGTCGGGGTTGTCGTCGCGCCCCTCCTTGCAGTGCGCCTTTGTCCACGCCAGCGCCTTGCAGTATTCCTCCTCGTTGTAGATGCCCTCCTCCATACGGCGTAGCACCTCGACCTCATCGACCGATTCCACCCGCATACCGAGGTATTCCTCAATGAAAGCGGAGTCGATGATGGAGCCGCCGATGCCCATGCAGATGGAGCCGATCTGCAGATAGCTCTTATTGCGCAGGGTGGCGACGGCAATGGCGGCGCGACCGAAGCGCAGCAGTTTTTCGCGCACATCCTCCGGAATGTTGGTCACGTCATCCACGTCCTGTACCTCGTGACCGTAGATGCCGAATGCCGGCAGACCCTTTTGCGCATAGGTCGCCAGGACGCTTGCCAGATACACTGCGCCGGGACGCTCGGTGCCATTGAAGCCCCACACGCCCTTGATGGTCAGCGGGTCATTATCCATAGTCTCGGAGCCGTAGCACCAGCAGGGCGTGACCGACAGCGTAACGGCAACCCCCTCGCGGCGGAACTTCTCCGCGCAGGCGGCGCTTTCCGGCACACGCCCGATCGAGGAGTCCGCGATGACGACCCGCACCGGGTCGCCGTTGGAGTAGCAGAGGTTTTCCTCAAACAGCTTTTTGGCGGCGTTTGCCATAGCCATTACCTGGTCTTCCAGGCTTTCGCGCAAGCGCATGGGGCCGCGGCGACCGTCTACGATCGGACGGATGCCGATCGCGGGGTATTCTCCGATGTAACGATTTTCTGACATAGTTTCTTCCTCCTTTTAGATGTTGGATATTAGATGCTATACGCCAGATGATAAGGGCTTGGGTTTCTGCATAGCCGGAATACTGTGCCGTAGGGTGCGGCGTCCCCGACGCACCGGGCGTAGCATCCACATTCCCTTTTCTATAAGTATACTCTTGATTTTTTCGCTAAACAAGGAGTATAATGGATAAAAAATAGGACAATATTCCGATTTTTCAAAAAGGGGAGTATCCGATGAACTATTCCGCCATACGTGAGCCGATCGAACACGGCACCTTTGATTTTCCGCTCGCCTATTACGCGGTGGACGAGCACCACCCCCGGTATCAAATGATGCTCCACTGGCACCCCGAGCAGGAGATCCTGCACGTACGCCGGGGACGCATAACCCTGGAGTTGGATGGCAAAACGATGACCGTGCAAACGGGTGACACCGTGCTCATCGGTGGCGGGGTTTGCCATGGCGGTATCCCCGAGGACTGCATATACGAATGTATCGTTTTTGATTTATCCGGCTTGCTGGGCGGCGGCACCCGCGCCGCGCGACAGCTTCGCCCGCTATTGCAGAGAGAAATGACCTTTCTCCCCCGCGTCCCGCGCGGAACAGAGCTTGACGGCTCGATCAATGCGCTTTTTGCCGCCGTGCGGGAGCGGCAAAGCGGCTATGAGCTGCTGGTGCAGGGGTGTCTGCTCCTGGTGATGGGGCAGGTGCTGCGCTGGGGGCTTCTGCGACCAATGCCGGTGGGTCACGCCCGCCATTTTCGCCCGGTGCAAGAGGCGATCCGCTACATCGAGACGCACTACGCCGAGCCGATTACACTGCAACAGCTTGCGCAGACATCCGGCTTGAGCCGCAAATATTTCTGCTCGTTTTTCCGGGATGTCACCAGCCATACTCCCATTGACTACCTGAATCGCTACCGGATGGAGATCGCCGCGGAGCGCATCCTCACAGAGGAGACCCCGCTGTCGCAGATCGCCGGGGAGTGCGGCTATACCGATGCCGCATATTTTTCGCGGCTGTTCCGGCGGTATACCGGCACCACGCCGTCCGATTATCGCCGCCGCGCAGAGTAAAATCCCGTCGAGGCGGTATGATTTGCCCCCTTCTCCCATATAGTTTAGGGAGGAGGGAGAAACTATGTTCATCGTAATGAAACGCAAACAGCTTTTCGCGCTCGCGGTGTTCGCGCTGGCGCTGACGGTAGGAGTGGTCGGGCTGGCGCTCGGCAGTCAGCCGGCACAAACAGTCGCCGCGGGCGTATGCAACTGGGGGTTGAGCTTCTGGCAGGAGGGCACGACCCCGGTCGGCAACGCGACCGCAGAGTATCTGCGCCCGTTCCGGGCGTATTACTGCGGCGATACCACCCGCAAGGTGATCTATCTGACCTTCGACTGCGGCTATGAGAACGGCAATACCGCCGCGATCCTCGACGCGCTGAAAAAGCATAGCGTCAAGGCGACCTTTTTCGTGGTGGGTCATTTTCTCGAAACCGCACCGGAGCTGACCAAACGGATGGTTGCGGAGGGACACACGGTCGGCAATCACACCTATCATCACCCGGATATGTCGGCGATCGCCACGCCGGAAAGCTTCCGCAAGGAGCTGGAGGATAACGAGGCGCTGTTCCGGCAGATCACCGGGCAGGAAATGGCAAAATATTACCGTCCGCCGCAGGGCAAGTTCAGCGAAAGCAACCTGCAAATGGCGTGCGATATGGGGTATACGACTTTTTTCTGGAGCCTGGCGCACGTAGACTGGTATACCGACCAACAGCCGACCGCGGACGAGGCGTTCGGCAAGCTCATCCCGCGCATCCATCCGGGGGCGATCGTCCTGCTCCATAACACCTCACAGACCAATGCGGCGATATTGGATGAATTGCTGACAAAATGGGAAAATCTGGGATATAGTATCGAGACACTGGCACAGTTGACAGGCGCATAAATCGAGGCAAAGCGCGCATACTGACATTGGTTGCCGACGGCGACCAATCCGTCAGAAAGGAGAATGCCTCATGGATAACGCGAACAAATGCATTCGTTGCACCGTGACCTCCTGTACCAATCACTGCGATTGCGGTAACTACTGCAGTCTTGACAGTATCCAGGTCGGCACGCATGAGAGCGATCCGAAGATGGATCAATGCACCGATTGCCAAAGCTTTGAAAAGAAGAAATAAGCAATCCGTCAAAAAAATCACCGCTCTGGTCGGAGCGGTGATTTTTTACGGATTGCGGCAATTCGGTGCATTTTCGACTTGAAATCCGGCTCACGGTGTGGTACAATGGCTTTGATTTATCCAAACCCGATTTGAGCGGGCGGATTTGGATTATTCCTGTTAGGCATGAAAGGTAAGGAGTGTGTCGTATGTCCAACATCTGGCACGATGTATCCCCGAAGCGCATCTCTCCCGAGGATTTTCTCTGCGTAATCGAGATTTCCAAGGGAAGTAAGAAAAAATATGAGCTGGACAAGGAAACCGGTCTTATCATCCTTGACAGAATTCTTTATACATCTACTCACTAT